>USNH01000077.1 GCA_900556015.1 uncultured Eubacteriales bacterium
CACCGAGATCTACACTCTTTCCCTACACGACGCTCTTCCGATCTTCGCTTTAGCCAGAGCCATGACCATCGCCAACACAGTTGCACTGGCACTGTGTTTACCAACTTCGGCAAGAGCTGCGGCCAGCTCAACTATCCTAACTACGACAAGGACGAGACCTATTACACCACCAACGAGAAGGGCAACAAGGCCCTGTATAAGGCTGACGATGCCGGTGCTGTGTCCCTGATGGTCGGCGGCAAGCTGGTCAGCGTGACTTTGGCGCATGCTGATGCTACTGCTACCGTTGAGCACTCCGCTATTCCCACTGTTGACGCGAAGACCGGCAAGGTTACTGGTTACACCTGCTCCGTCTGCAAGCTGGCTGCTGTCAAGGCTGCTAACTACGCTTCCATCCCCGATGGTGCTCAGATCATCCCCAGCACCAACTGGTACTTCCCCGCTGCTGCTGCTAGCACCACCACCAACACCACTTCTTCCCCCAAGACCTTCGACGCTGGTATCGCTATGTACGTTGGCATGGCTCTGACCTCCGTTGCTGGCTCCGCTGTTGTGATCGGCAAGAAGAAGGAGTTCTAATTAGAGCTTTTCTCTAAAACACGAGAGAACCGCCGCAAGGCGGTTCTCTTTTTTTGCTCAAAACGGTATCCCCATCGCCGCCTGAAACATCGCCCCTCCCGGCCTGACGATGGTCAGCAGGATGTACGCCGCCGCCAGCAATATCACCGCCGCGTACCACCCCAGCCCCTCCTTCATCCACCGCAGCACCCCACCGTACAACGCCACCGCCGCCGTGATGGCCGCTGCCGCCGCCACCGCCGGCGCGACCCCCGCCAGCGTCAGCCCCATGGCCGCCGCGCCGCCCGCCAGTGCCATGGCGCACAGCCCGCCCCGGCTGCCGCCCTTGCTCAAGCTCCATATCACCGGCGCTGCCGCCAGCAGTGGGAAAAACGCCGCCTTGCCCTGCTCCCACGGGCTGCCTTGCGCGGGGCACAGCGCCGCCGTCAGCGGATCGCCGAACCGCACGTGCAACGCCCACAGCAGCGCCGCCGCGGCCAGCGCTGCGTGCAGCCCCATCAAACACGCGAATATCGGAACGCGCTTCATACCATCACCTCATTGTAATACCTATGCCCCGCCGCACCTTCAAATGTCCGCCCTCAAAGCCCCCCTTGCATGGCGCTTTCGGTTACTTTTGTCGCTGCTGACAAAAGTGACCCGCCGGAGGCAAAAGAAAAAAGAAAGCCCCCAAAAAAATTTTCTCCCGAAAAAAAGAGGGATTTCCCGACTTTTTTGGTATAGTAAAATGTAACCGCAAAATTCGCAGAAAGGAGGGCCATCATGCGCTTCACCCAGAGCTTTTTAGAGGAGCTCACCGCCCGCAGCGACATCGTGGACGTGGTCTCCGGCTACGTCACCCTCACCCGCCACGGCGGCAACCTCTTCGGCCTGTGCCCCTTCCACAATGAAAAAACGCCCTCCTTCTCCGTCGCACCGGACAAGCAGATCTACCACTGCTTCGGCTGCAAAAAGGGCGGCGACGTCATCAATTTCATCATGGACATCGAGGGCCTCAGCTTTACCGAGGCCGTCCAATTTCTCGCCAAGCGCGCCAATATGCCCCTGCCGGAGGAGGACGAGGGCGCGTCCTCGGCGGACAAGCTCCGCCGCCGCGTGCTGGAGCTGAACCGCACCGCCGCCCGCTGGTACTACGACCAGCTCCAAGGGCCGCAGGGCCAGCCGGTGCAGGCGTACCTGGACAAGCGTCAGATACACCGGGGCATCGCCGTCCGCTTCGGCATGGGCGCATCCCTCGACCAGTGGGACGCGCTGCTCCGCGCCATGACCGCCCAGGGCTTCACCAAGGAGGAGCTGCTGGCCGCTGGACTGGTGGTGCGCGGCAAAAACGGCGGCCTATACGACAAGTTCCGCAACCGCCTTATGCTCCCCGTCATCGACGTGCGGGGCGATGTGGTGGGCTTCGGCAGCCGCGTCATCGACAACTCCGAACCCAAGTACATGAACACCACCGAAACCGTGGCGTACAGCAAGCGGCGCGTGCTCTACGGCCTGAATTTGGCCAAGCGCACCAAGCGTCCCAACATCATCCTCTGCGAGGGCAATTTGGACGTGGTCACGCTCCATCAGGCCGGGTTCGACAACGCCGTGGCCTGTATGGGCACAGCCCTGACCCAGGAGCAGATACGGCTTCTCAGCCGCTTCACCAAGGAGGTCATCCTCTGCTACGACAACGACAACGCCGGCACGATGGCCACCGACCGGGCGCTGGAGCTGCTGCGTAACACCGAGTTCACCGTCCGCGTCCTTCGCCTGCCCCAGCGGCTGGCGGATGGCAAATACGTCAAGCAGGATGCCGACGATTTCATCAAATATCAGGGCCGCGATGCCTTCGAGCGCCTGCTCTCCGGCAGCGCCAACGGCGTGGAGTTCAGCATCTCCGAGGTGGCCGCCAAGCACGACCTGAAAAGCGACCAGGGCCGCATCGCCTATGCCCAGGAGGTCAGTCAGGTGCTGTGCAAGCTGGAAAACGCCGTGGAGCGTGAGGTCTATACCACCCGTGCCGCCGAGCTGGCCGGCCTGCCGCCGGACGCGCTGCGGCAGGAGGTGCAGCGCGCCGCCAGAGCCGTCGCCGCCAAGGCCCGCAGCAAGCAGCTGCGTCAGGATCTGAACCTGGTGTCCACCCTCCAGCCCGGCGACCGCGCCATGCGCTACACCGACCTTCGCAGCGCCATGGCGGAGGAGGGCGTTCTGCGCCTGCTGGTGCAGGACGACACCCTGTTTTCCGACCAGCCGCCCCTCCGGCAGGAGGAGTTCTCCTCGCCGCTGCTGGGCCGTATATACAGCGAGCTGTGGCAGCGCCGCGGCAGCGGCGGACTGACGGCTCTCTCCGCCGTGCTCACGCCGGAGGAGATGAGCCACCTGACCACCATCCTGCAAAAGCCGGTGTCCGTGTCCAACGGGCCGCAGGAGCTGGCCAGCTACGTCCGCGTCATTCGTGATGAGTACGCAAAGCGCAGCGGCTTCGGCGGGCAAGACCCGCTGGCCGCCGCGCAGGAACGCAATAAAGATAAAAAACAATACGGAGGAAAGCGAACATGAGTGAAGAGAAATACACCCCGGAGCAGCTGGAGCAGATGGCCGATCAACTGCTGGCCGGGGATAACGCCCCCGCCGGGGCGGACAAGCCCGCGTCCCAGGACAAGGCCGCCAATAAGAGCGTGCTGGATGAAAAGACGCTGGCGTCCCTGCCCGCCGCCGCGCTGGTGGCCAAGAACGAGAAGCTGAAGGAGCTGCTCATCAAGGGCAAGAAGAAGGGCAAGCTGGATGCCGGCGAGCTGTCCGAGGTGCTGGACGCCATGGACCTGGAGAGCGAGCAGATGGACTCCATCTACGACTCCTTGGAGGCGCTGGGCATCGAGGTGGACGCGGAGGGCTTCCTGGCCGACCTGCCCGATGAGGACGGCGAGCCCGCCCTGGAGGAGATCGCCGAGATCGAGGAGGAGGAGCTGGTCGATCCCAACACGCTGGTGGACAGCTTCAACATCGACGACCCGGTGCGTATGTACCTCAAGGAGATCGGCAAAGTGCCCCTGCTCACCGCCGATCAGGAGGTAGAGCTGGCCACCGTCATGTCCGCCGGGCGCGAGGCCCAGGAGCGACTGGCCCAGGCGGCGGAGGAGGGCGCAGAGCCCATCCCGGAGGACGAGCTGGCGTCGCTGAAGAAGCAGGTCAAGGCCGGTGAAAAAGCCAAGCAGCAGCTGGCCGAGGCCAACCTTCGCCTGGTGGTGTCCATCGCCAAGCGCTACGTGGGCCGCGGTATGCTGTTCCTGGACCTGATCCAGGAGGGCAACCTGGGCCTCATCAAGGCTGTGGAGAAGTTCGACTATACCAAGGGCTATAAATTCTCCACCTACGCCACCTGGTGGATACGTCAGGCCATCACCCGCGCCATCGCCGACCAGGCCCGCACCATCCGCATCCCCGTCCACATGGTAGAGACCATCAACAAGGTCATCCGCGTCTCCCGCCAGCTGTTGCAGGAGCTGGGCCACGACCCCAGCCCCGAGGAGATCAGCGAGGAGATGAATATGCCCGTGGACAAGGTCCGCGAGATCCTGAAAATCGCCCAAGAGCCGGTGTCCCTGGAAACGCCCATCGGCGAGGAGGAGGACAGCCACCTGGGCGACTTCATCCCCGACGAGGCCGCCAGTGAGCCCAGCGAGGCCGCCAGCTTCACCCTGCTGAAGGAGCAGCTGGTGGACGTGCTCTCCACCCTGACCCCCCGCGAGGAGAAGGTGCTGAAGCTGCGCTTCGGCATCGAGGACGGCCGCACCCGCACCCTGGAGGAGGTGGGCAAGGAGTTCAACGTCACCCGCGAGCGCATTCGCCAGATCGAGGCCAAGGCCCTGCGGAAGCTCCGCCATCCCTCCCGCAGCAAGAAGCTCAAGGACTTCCTGAACTGAGGCGGACCATGAAGCGGGTAGTTCTGGCGCTGCTGGCGGTGCTGCTGGCGCCGTCCCTGGCCTGGGGCGACGACAGCCGGCACTATGAATTCCGCCTTGCCGCCAACGGAGAGGCGACGTACCATGCCGCCGTCGGCGATACCGTAACGGTATCGCTTTCCCTGTGCCGGACCACCGGCACAGGGCCGATGTTCGCCATGCAGGACGAGATATGCTTCGATCCTGCCTTCTTCGCCTATCAGCCTGATGGTACCCTGCTCCGCGAGGGCGTCAAGACGACGCTGGTCACGCTGCGTGATGGCCGTCAGGCGGTCTACATGAATTACGTAGACTTTGGCGGCGGCGCGGACTGGGCGGATGAGACGGTCGTCGGCTCCTTTCAGCTGAAGGTCCTGGCCGACGGCGGTGCGTCCGCCATAACCGGTAGCCATTACCTGGTGTCCACCGAGGACGGCATGGGCCGCTACGCCGCCGCTGCCCGGGACGTCACGGTGGTGGTGTCGGAGCAGTGCCGCGTGACCTTCCAAAGTAACGGCGGCAGCGGCGTAGCGTCGGCGGAGGTGCTCCGTGGAACGCCCCTGACGCCGCCGCAGGCGCCCACCCGCTCGGGCTATCGCTTCACCGGCTGGTACAGTGACTACGACCTGACCCGCCCCTGGGATTTCAATGCGCCGGTCACGGCGGATATGACGCTGTATGCCGCCTGGCAGCCTCTGCCGGCCGCCGCGCCCTCCGCCGGCCCTTGGGCATGGCTTATTGTTGGTGCTTCCATTTCGGCACTGACCGTTTTAGCCCTCCGCCGACGCCGCCGCAGTTAGATCGCAAAAAGGCAAAACAAAACCGCCCGTCCGGGCGGTTTTATTTTGCCCTGTGCGGGTCAGGGCCGTTCACCGACAGCGCGCCCCGGCGCGCTGCCTGCAAAACAGGCGAAAAATTCAGCGTTTCAGGGGGAAGCCGTTGCAATACGGTATTAAGATGCTATAATAAGGCTGGTATGATAGGAACGGAGGTCTCAGCCATGATCGAGAAGGAAGC
>USNH01000078.1 GCA_900556015.1 uncultured Eubacteriales bacterium
TGCGCCAGCGGGTCGGACAGAAGTTAAAGCTCTGCCCGGAACAGTATTTGCCTATCGTGGAGGGTGCCATTGACGGGGCCTTAAAAATTGAAAAGCCGAATGAAGAAACGGAGGGTGTCTGAACATCCTCTGTTTTTCTTATTTTGCGGGCATTTTGAGGTTTCCGAAACGCTTTATAAGTAGGAATAAGATACGGTAGCAAGCACAGCAAGCGAGTACCCGCTTGCGAATTTTGAGATTTTCAGGTCCCTTGTCCGAACAGTCAAAATTACTTGCTGGGGCGCGGGTCTCCGGTGGAGACCTCAAAGCGTGAAACGCGTTGAAGCGCTGACCGAGCCGACAGGCGAGACCATCCCAGACCCTTATGAGAAACGGAGGCTGCCCATGGCGAACCGAAAGCGGAATATTCAGATGAAGTTCTATGTGACGGAGGAGGAAAAGCGGCTCATTGACGGGAAAATGGCGCAGCTCCCCACACGGCGGTACGGGGCGTATCTGCGGAAGATGGCGATAGACGGGTATATCATCCAGCTTGACACCACGGATATCAAGCGGATGAACGCTGCCCTGTCCGCCATCGGCCGGAACATCAACCAGATCGCCAAGCGGCTCAACGCCGGAGGCGGCGCGTACAAAGCGGATATGCGGGAGATACAGGAGAGGCTGGATGAGATATGGCAGTTACAAAGACGCATCCTATCAAGTCAACGCTAAAGGCGGCCATTGACTATATTTGCAACCCGGAAAAGACGGATGGAAAGCTGCTTGTTTCTTCCTATGGCTGCGCCGCTGAGACTGCGGATATCGAATTTGCCTGGACCCGCCGCCACGCCATCGACAAGGGCACGAACCTGGGCCGACATCTCATCCAGGCGTTTGAACCTGGGGAGGTCACGCCAGAGGAGGCCCACCGGATCGGCATGGAGCTGGCGCGGGAGGTCCTGGGCGGCAGGTATGAGTTTGTACTTACCACCCACATAGACCAGGATCATGTTCATAACCACCTGATCTTCAACGCCGTCAGCTTTGCGGATCACAAACACTACCATTCCAACAAGCGCAGCTATCACTTCATCCGCCGCACCTCAGACCGGCTCTGCAAGGAGCACGGCCTGTCCGTCATCGTTCCCGGCCAGGACAGGGGCAAAAGCTACATCGAGCATCAGGCGGAGCGGACCGGCACCAGCTATAAGGCGAAGCTGCGCGCCGCCATCGACCGGCTGCTGCCCGGCTGCCATGACTTGGAGGAGCTGCTGGTACGGTTGCAGCGGGAGGGCTACGAGCTCAAGCGGGGTAAATACATTTCCGCCAGAGCGCCGGGACAGGAGCGGTTCACAAGGCTAAAGACCCTGGGTGCGGACTACGCCGAGGACGCCCTGACCGCACGGATGGCCGGACGCGCCAGACCCTCCCGCCAGCCGAAACAGCGCGGAGGCAGGGTCAGCCTGCTCATAGATATCCAGAACAACATCAAGGCGCAGCAGAGCGCGGGCTACCGCCATTGGGCGACCATCGAGAATCTGAAACGCATCGCCGAGACCAGCAACTTCCTGACGGAACACGGCATCGGCAGCATGGAGGAGCTGACGGAGCGCTGCGAGGCGGCGTCCGCCTCCGCCGTCCGGCTGAAAGCGGAGCTGCGGGAGACCGGGGCGCGGATCGAGGAGCTGACGTTGAAAATGAAGCACGTCGCCGCCTACCGTCAGCTCAAGCCCATCTATGACCGCTATCAGGCGTCGAAGGACAAAGAGAAGTTCCTGCGTGGCTATGAGAGGGAGATCATTCTCTTTGAGGCCGCCGCCAGAGAGTGTAAGCGCCTGGGCGCCGTGCCCCTGCCGTCCGCGGCGCGGATGCAGGCGGAAATGGACGCGCTCACCGCCCGGAGGGCGGCGCTGACCGCCGAGCGTCAGAAGGCGCGGCGGGAGGAGCAGGACTACGCCGCCGTGCGCCGGAACGTGGAGGAGTTCCTGTCCCCGCCCCGGCAGGCGCCGGCACGGCAGAAGGATATGGAACTGGAATGACCCATGAGACAAACTTTTTGCCGCGATCTGCGTTTTCCCCTGGGCTTTTGCCGAAACGTCAGATATAATGAAGATACAAACGATTTTGAAGGAGGCGAACCCCATGACAAGAGGCGAGGCCTTAAAAGACTTTTTCCGCAAGACCATCTTGCCGGTGGCGTCGGCCGCGCTGCTGTACTGCATCTTCCGCTCCGCCTGCGTAAAGAACGGGGAGCTGGATTATCTCTGGCTATGGATCCTCTGCGGGCTTCCGTTTGGGATCTGGCGGCTGCGGCTCTGGATCATACCGGGCGGCGGCTCTCTGGGCGGCGGGATCGCCCTGTTCCTTCTGAACTTCGTCTTTGCCGGCCTTATCGGCGGCTGCGTCCTTGTCTGGCGGCTGCTGGTGGCGGCATGGTATGTGCCGCTGACGCTGTACCGCCTGCTGACGGCGGGCTGTGCGTGTATCATCACCGAGGATTAGGCCCGCGCTATGGAAATGTGGAAAACGGCCGCTTTGCCGATGGAAAAGCCATTCACCGCCTAATGGAAAAGGACAGGCCTTTCCCACAGGACGGCAAACCGCTTTCCCACAGCGCCGCCCGGCTTGGCCGTTTGCCCACAGTCCCACAGCGCCTACGACTGCTGCTGCAAAAATTGCGTTCCCTGATAGAAAAAATCATCATTTCATGGTAGAATGGGGACAGCCCATTGAAGGAGGGAAAAGCCCATGGACGAAAACAATTCCATACAGCTTTTTGAAGATAGAAAGATCCGTACCGCCTGGGACGAGGAAAAGGAAGAATGGTATTTCTCCGTGGTGGATGTGGTGGCGGTGCTGTCAGACAGCGCCAATCCCACGGATTATCTCAAAAAAATGCGCAAGCGGGACGAACAGCTCGCAAGCTACCTGGGGACAAATTGTCCCCAGGTAGAAATGACCGGCTCCACAGGCAAAAAACGAAAGGTGCTTGCCGCCAATACCGAGGGCATCCTGCGCATCATCCAGTCCATCCCCTCGCCCAAGGCTGAACCCTTCCGGCTCTGGCTCGCCGCCGTAGGCCGGGAGCGCATCGAGGAGACCATCGACCCGGAACAGGCCATCGACCGGGCGCTGGAGACCTACCAGAAGAAGGGCTATGACGCCGACTGGATCCACCAGCGCATCCTCTCCATCCGCGTCCGCAACGAGCTCACCGCCGAATGGCAGGCGCGGGGCGTGGAGCAGGGCCGGGAATACGCCATCCTCACCGACGAGATCACAAAGGCCTGGTCCGGCATGACCACCCGGCAATACAAAAACCTGAAAGGTCTCAAAAAGGAAAACCTCCGGGACAACATGAGCACATTGGAGATCGTGCTGAACATGCTGGCCGAAACCACGACCACGGAGCTTTCCAAGGCCCACCGGCCGGATGGCTTTGAGGAAAGCCGGATCGTCGCCCGGCGCGGCGGCAAGGTGGCGGGAGACGCGCGGCGCGCCATCGAAGCGGACACAGGGCGGCCCGCCGTCACAGCGGAGAACGCCGCCCAGCTCAACGCCGTGGTGACGGATGTGATCCAGGGCGTGGCGGAAGCGGACAAGCCCAACGAGGACGAGAAATAAGCAAAAAAAGAAGCGGGGACGCAGCCAACGGATATACCGAAGGCCGCGTCCCCGCTTTTGCTATGGGCGCAGATGGGAAAGTGTCGAAAACCGCTGCTTTTTCGCCGCAGGAGCGCGGAGAAAAGTGCGGATGGGAAATCATAAGGGCATGGTCTGAAAACGCCGCCACGGGGGACTATTTTGCCCGTTTCCCACCCTTATCCACGCCTTTTTTCACGCGCTGGGACTGGAAGTGCGGGCAGTCCAACACCACCGCCCGGAAGCTCTGCTTGCAGGGATGGATACAGCCCTTGCAGAGCCGGTTGTACTGCCGCCTGCCGTTCTCCCCCAGGAAGAAGGCCCATTCCAGCCGCCACTTCACGCCCCGGCTCACAGCTCCCCCAGCTCCGGGGGCTTCTTCTCCGGGGCAGGCCTGGGCTGCTGCTTCGCGCACTCCTGCTTTGCCGCCGCCAGCCGTTCCCGGATGGAGGGCTTTTTCTCCGGCTGCGTCCGCTCCGCGTGCTCCTTGGCCTTCTCCAGCTCCTCGCCCCGCCTGCCGTTGTTGATAACGCCGTCGATCATGCCGTAGTCGTCCTCCAGCGTCATTTCTGCCGTGCGGAGGGGATTGTCCTTTTCCGGCGCATCAGCTCTGACCGCATACGCCTGGGTCCCATTTGCCATAATGAGATATTTTCCATCCTCAGAGGCGTGATGAAAACCGTATCCGTCCGCCTCCATCTGCTCCCTTGTCATGCCGCAGAGATAGAAGCTGCCCCTGGGTGTCTGGATGCGCTCGGTGATTTCGCGGCTTTTCTGCGCCGGCTGCAAAAACTCCGGCACTTCGGAAAAACCAGCGCGGTCGCAGTAATGGGCGGTATCCTTCCCGCCCTGATGCAGCACCACAATATCCGATACTGACAGGGAGTGCCCGGTGAAGTCTGCCGGGCGGTCCACGTTGAACCGGGTATAAATGCTTTCAAGGTTGTCCTTCGTCGTCAGCGGCGCTTCATAGACCAGCTCGTAGTTTTCCGGCTTTATGGAAAGGCCGTTGCGGTGGATGCTGTCCAGCGGCTCAAAGCGATAATCCAGCGTTTCATTGCCGCCCTTGAGCTGGTAGATGGAGAAGCTGCCCACCGGCTCGTCCCGCACCGCCCGTGCCTGCTCCACGATAGCGGCGGGGGTCTGCGCATAGGCGGCCGCCTCCGCCGCGTACTCCCGTTCCGCCTTTTCCGCGGCGGCCAGCATTTCATCCACGCGGGATCTGTTCGGATCCTCCAAAGCCGCCTTGACCTCGGCAGGGTCAAAATCCAGAAACTCCTCGTATCCCGTGGCGTCCTTGAACTTTTCGATCTCGGAGGGAAGATAGTCCTCCTGCGTCTGGCCCAGCGCCGCCAGCTTTTCATCCAGAGCGGAAATACGCCCGGCCATCAGGCTTTCGTAAATTTCTTCCTTTGCGGCGTGCGCCTCCGGATGCTCCGCCGCGTACTGCGGATCGTTCTGACGGAAAAACTCGTCCATGTCAAAGGCGATATCCATGGCCCACTCGGATTTTTCTTCTTCGGGAAGATCGTCCTGGAAGGTCATCACCCGGTATTCATCGGGGATGCTGCCGCGCTCGCCGTCGTAATACTCGCAGAAGCGGTCCCCCGTATCCCGCACATAGCCCTGATCCGTAAAGCTGCCGTTTTCGTCCATCGCCACATCCCGGCCATAGGCCTCATAGTCGATGTAGTTTTGCAGGTGCTCCGGCACCTGCATGACCTCCAGCTCATCAATGTAATAGCGCCCAAGATCGTCATAGTCCTCAATATGGGGATAGACCTCATAGCAGTCCAGATTTTCCGTCAGGTTGATGATCTCCTGCAGGCTGCCGCAATGATCGCCCATTTCCATACCGGCCT
>USNH01000079.1 GCA_900556015.1 uncultured Eubacteriales bacterium
TGTTCCTGGGCCTGCTGCTCCACGGCGACTTGCGCCGCTATGTGGACGCCATCGGTGATGCGGCGGGGCGTGCTGACGCTACCGCCGGTCATCACGTCGCTGACGCTGGGGCCGCGGCCGTCGGCGTCCCAGGCACCTTCCAGCTGGTGGGCAGCGACCGCACCGCCCCAAAGAAAGTTTTCAGGAAGCATGGTTGAAACCTCTGTTATTTTTCTTTTTCATCGCAGCCGATGATCTGCACCAGCACGATGGTGATGATGGAGTACAGGGCGCTGGTTTTCTGCGTGTGCTTGTACTTGCGGATATAGAACAGCGCGCCGCAGGCCAGGCCCAGCAGCAGGGAGGACAGGTGGGTGAGGAACGCACTGTCCTGATACACCGTCAGGCGCAGGATCAGGGTGATGATAATGGCGGCGAACAGGGTGATGAGCGTGATATTCAGCCACTTGGGCAGCTTGACCCGCTCCTGCTTGTTGACCTTTTCCACCACCTTCTGCGCCATATACGCGCCGGTGGCCGAGCCGCCGTAGTTGGAGTTCTTCTTCTTGTGATGCACGTTCTTGTTGGGGTTGCCCTTGGCCTTGCGGATGGACTCCTCCTGATTGGCGTACTGGTTTACGTTCATCTTGTAGTTGTTCTTCGCCATGGGTCATTCTCCTTCTGTCATTTGATGGGTGAGATAGCGGCGCGCCATATCCAGCGCATGATGAGCGGACAGGGCGCGTATCTGCGCCCGGTCGCCGCCCAGGGCCAGCTGCTCCACAAAAACGCCCTCCGGCGCGGCCAGCGCCGTGAACACCGTGCCCACCGGGTTGCCCCGGTCGTCGCCGTCCGGCCCGGCCAGGCCGGTGACGGACAGCGCCAGGTCAGCGCCGGTGAGCACCCGTGCGCCCAGGGCCATGGCGCGGGCCACCGGGGCGGACACCGCGCCGCAGCGCTCCAGCAGGGCGGCGGGCACGCGCAGCACCTGCTCCTTTACGTGGTTGGTATAGCTGACCACCCCGCCCAGGAACACCTGGGACGCGCCGGGGATGTCCGTCAGCTCCTTGGCGATGAGTCCGCCGGTGCAGCTCTCGGCGGCGGCCAGCGTCAGCCCCCGCTCCCGGCACAGCTGGAGGATCTCCGCGGCGATGCTTGTCTGCATGGTCATACCTCCGGCTTGACCCGGATCATCTCCCGGTTCTCCATGGCGCGGCGGCACAGGCCCTCCACGTCCAGCGCGGACTCGTACTCCCGCACCTCCTCCACGTTGGGCTTCGTCTTGGGATGGCGGGGGGTGAACACGGTGCAGCAGTCCTCATAGGGGAGGATGGACGTGTCGAACGTGCCGATCTTACGGGCGATCTTCACGATCTCCTCCTTGTCCAGGCCGATAAGGGGACGCAGCACCGGCATGGTGGTCACGTCCTCGCTGACGGCCAGCGCCTGCATGGTCTGACTGGCCACCTGACCCAGATTCTCGCCGGTGACAAGGGCGCGGCAGCGCAGCTCCAGCGCCAGCTGGTTGGCCAAACGCATCATGAACCGCCGCATAATGAGGGTGAAGTGATCCTCCGGGCACTTGCGGCGTATCTCCTCCTGAATTTCGGTAAACGGGATGATGAACACCGCCAGCCGCCCGCACCAGGGCGTCAGCTCCTGGGCCAGCCGCAGCACCTTCTCCCGGGCCAGCTCGCTGGTGTAGGGAGGGGAGGCGAAGTGGATCATCTCCAGCTGCACGCCGCGCTTGGCGATCATGTAGCTGGACACAGGGCTGTCGATACCGCCGGACAGCAGGCTCACCGCGTGGCCGCCCATGCCGAGGGGCAGGCCGCCGGCGGCGGATTCCGCCGGGCCGTGGACGTAGGCCGCGTCCTCCCGCACCTCCACGAACACCGTCAGCTCCGGGTGGTGGACGTCCACCTTCAGGTGGGGGAAGGCGTCGTGGAGCGCGCCGCCCACCCACTGGCTCAGCTGGATGCTGCCCATGGGGAAGGACTTGTCCGCCCGCTTGCTCTCCACCTTGAAGGACTTGGCCTCGGTCAGCGCGTCGGCCAAGTACGTCTTGGCGGTCTGGAAGATGGCCTCCTTGGATTTTTCGCAGGGCAGGGCGCGGGTGATGGCGATGATGCCGAACACCTGCTTGCAGGCGTTGTACGCCCCGGCGATGTCGCAGGTCTCCTCCGCCGGTTCAACGTAGATGGTGGACTGGCGGGAGTAAATTTTGAATTTGCCGAACCGCTGGGTGCGGCGGCGGATGTTGCTCATGAGCTTCATTTCAAAGCTGCGGCGGTTCAGGCCCTTCAGAACGACCTCGCCCAGCTTGCACAGGATGATCTCGTGCATGGGATGGTTTCTCCTTGTTGTTTTACTTGTCGTTTTATTTTACCGCGCTCCAGGCGCATAGCACCAGCGTGGCCGCCAGCACGATGCTCACCGGCAGGCGGAAGCGGCGGTAGAGGCGCTGGATGGCCGCGCCGCAGCCAAACCACAGCAGACATGCCAGTGCGCAGAAAAGGGTGAAGGCCAATGCCGCCAGCAGCATGGCGCCGACGGCGGTGGTAAAGGGGATGACGTACACGGAAAAGATGCTCAGCGCCGCCACCCAGCTTTTCACGTTCAGGACCTGCAGCAGGATGCCGCTCTGGAAGCTGCCCTCGCCGGAGCGCTGGTCGTCCCCGGCGGGCTTCAGGCCGCTGCGCACCATGCCGAAGGCCAGATAGAGCATATACAGGGCGCCCAGCCACTTGAGATACGGCACCAGCGCCGGGATCTTTTCCGACAGCAGCACATTCAGAAGGCCGCACAGGGCGCACTTGACGAGAAGCCCGGCCATGCTGCCGGCGAGGAACCGCCAGAAGCGGGAGCCGCCCGAGGCGCCCAGGTACAGGCTCATCAGGGTGTTGGGGCCGGGGGTCACGGCTATAATGGCGCAGTAGACCAAAAAGGCGGGGATGTTCATAGACTGCTCCTCATTTCAGGATACCGCTGCTGCGGAACTGTATGGCCTCCGCCAGATGGGCGGCGGAGATGCTTTCCGCGCCCTCCAGGTCGGCGATGGTGCGGGCCATGCGTAAAATGCGGTCGTGGCTGCGGCCCGTCAGGCCCAGCCGGTCGAACGCGCCCTTCATCAGCCTGTCGCCGGCCTCGTCCAGGGCGCAGTATCGGCCCACCATGGGCGGCGTCATGTAGGCGTTGCAGGAGACGTCTGTTCCGGCGAAGCGGCGCTTCTGTATCTCACGGGCCGCGTTGACCCGCTGGCGCACCGCCTCGGAGCTCTCCGGCGTTTCCCGGCGGCGCATGGCCTCGTACTCCACCGACGGCACCTCGATGTGCATATCGATGCGGTCCAGCAGCGGCCCGGAGATGCGGCGCATATACTGCTCCACCTGGCTCTCCGAGCAGGTGCAGCGCCCGCTGGGATGGCCGTACCAGCCGCAGCGGCAGGGGTTCATGGCGCACACCAGCATGAACCGGCTGGGCAGCGTCAGCGTTCCGGCGGCACGGGTGATGGTGACGAATCCGTCCTCCAGCGGCTGGCGCAAAGTCTCCAGCGTGGACTTGTCGAACTCCGGCAGCTCGTCCAAAAACAGCACCCCGTTGTGGGCCAGGGATATTTCACCGGGCCGGGGCACACTGCCGCCGCCGGACAGCGACACGGTGGACGCGGTGTGGTGGGGGCTGCGGAAGGGCCGGGCGTCCACCAGCGGGTGGGAAGGGTCGGTCATGCCCGCCACGGAGTAGATCTCCGTGGTTTGCAGCGCCTCCTCGCGGGTCATGTCCGGCAGGATGGAGGGGACGCGCCGGGCCAGCATGGATTTGCCCGCGCCGGGCGACCCCACCAGCAGCACGTTGTGGCCGCCGGCGGCGGCGATCTCCAGCCCGCGCTTCACGTTCTCCTGGCCCATCACATCGGCAAAGTCCGGCATGGGGCGGGGCTGGTGTACCGGCATCCAGCGGGGCGCGGGCTGCATGGCCTTCTGCCCCGTCAGGTGGGCGATGAGCTGGCCCACCGTCTCCACGCCGTATACCGTCACGCCGTCGGCCAGCGTGGCCTCGGCGGCGTTGGCAGCGGGAACGAACAGCGTTTTGATGCCCAGCCGGGCGGCGGTCAGCGCCATGGGCAGCACGCCGGTGACGGGGCGCAGCGCGCCGCTGAGGCTCAGCTCACCCAAAAACGCCGCGTCCGCCGGCAGGGGCTTCAGCTCCTCCGCCGCTGCCAAAATACCCAGCAGGATGGGCAGGTCGTACACCGTGCCCTCCTTCCGAAGCCGGGCGGGGGCGAGGTTCACGGTGATGCGGCTGACGGGGAACTTCGCGCCGCAGTTCTTTACCGCCGCACGCACCCGCTCACGGGATTCCTTCACCGCCGTGTCCGGCAGACCCACCACATCGAAGCCCGGCAGTCCGCCGGACAGGAAACACTCCACCGACACCTCGTAGCCGCTGATGCCCGTCAGGCCCAGCGAGCGCACCGTTACCATCATGGGCCGCACCTCCCATTTTTATCGTACAGCTCATCATACCATAAAAATCGCCGCGTGAATAGCCGTTTTTCGGAAAAAGTTGCGGCGTTTTTGCGCGGAGTGACCCTACGCGCCGCGGCGGACGTGAGAATTTTTGTGCATGGTGCTAAAAAATTTTTTCACGGCAGAAATAACGAAAATGTGGGTTTACACCGGCGTGTATTTGTGCTACTATGACGATGCCTAACGTTCCATACAAACAGGCGAAATATGCCCCAAAGCATGGAATTATATAATGTAAGGAGGCTCATTATGGTAAGAAAAATGAAGTCCATGGATGGCAACAACGCGGCGGCGCACGTCAGCTATGCGTTTTCCGAGGTCGCTGCCATCTACCCCATCACGCCCTCCAGCCCCATGGCCGACTTTGTGGACCAGTGGAGCGCCAACGGGCAGAAGAACATCTTCGGCACGAAGGTCAAGGTCGTGGAGATGCAGTCCGAGGCCGGCGCAGCCGGCGCTGTCCACGGCTCTTTGGGCGCGGGCGCGCTGACCACCACCTACACCGCGTCCCAGGGTCTGCTGCTGATGATCCCCAATATGTATAAGATCGCGGCGGAGCAGCTGCCCTGCGTGTTCCACGTCTCCGCCCGCACCGTGTCCACCCAGTCCTTGAACATCTTCGGCGACCACTCCGACGTGATGGCCTGCCGCCAGACCGGCTTTGCCATGCTGTGTGAGGGCAACGTGCAGGAGGTCATGGACCTGAGCCCGGTGGCACACCTGGCCGCCCTGACCGGCAAAGTGCCCTTCATCAACTTCTTTGACGGCTTCCGTACCTCCCACGAGATCCAGAAGATCGCCGTGTGGGACTATGAAGACCTGAAGGATATGTGCGACATGGACGCCGTGGCCGAGTTCCGCAAGCACGCGCTGAACCCGGAGCATCCCCACATGCGCGGCAGCCACGAGAACGGCGACATCTTCTTCCAGCACCGCGAGGCCTGCAACAAGTACTAC
>USNH01000080.1 GCA_900556015.1 uncultured Eubacteriales bacterium
GTCATGAGCCAAACGGACATGGATGCCATGATGTATAAGATCGAGGGCGAGGATCTGTACCTCATCGGTACGTCCGAGCACTCCATGATCGGCAAGTTCATCGATCAGATCATCCCGGAGAGCAAGCTGCCTCAGACTCTGACCTCCTACTCCCCCTGCTTCCGCAAGGAGAAGGGCGCTCACGGCATCGAGGAGCGGGGCGTGTACCGCATCCACCAGTTCGAGAAGCAGGAGATGATCGTGGTCTGCAAGCCGGAGGAGTCCAAGGACTGGTATGAGAAGATGTGGCGCTACTCCGTGGAGCTGTTCCGCTCCCTGGACATCCCCGTGCGGCAGTTGGAGTGCTGCTCCGGCGACCTGGCGGATCTGAAGTGCAAGTCCTGCGACATCGAGGCCTGGTCTCCCCGCCAGCAGAAGTATTTCGAGGTCTGCTCCTGCTCCAACCTGGGCGATGCCCAGGCCCGCCGCCTGAAGATCCGCGTCAAGGGCGAGGACGGCAAGATGTACCTGCCCCACACCCTGAACAACACCGTGGTCGCGCCGCCCCGTATGCTCATCGCCCTGCTGGAGAACAACCTGCAGGCCGACGGCTCGGTGCTCGTGCCCAAGGCGCTCCAGCCCTACATGGGCGGCAAGGAGCGGCTCGTCCCCCTGCGCTGATAGCGTATCGTAATATTTACTAGATAATATACTCTTTGTATAGGAGTTTTCGCCCATGAAAAAGTTTCTGAATGAGTTCAGGGAATTTGCCATGCGGGGCAACGTGCTGGACATGGCCATCGGTGTCATCATCGGCTCTGCCTTCGGCAAGATCACCACGTCCCTGGTGAACGACGTGTTCATGCCCCTCGTCGGCCTGCTCATCGGCGGCGTGGACCTGGGCCAGCTGAACCTGACGCTGAAGGCCGCCGTCATGGACGGCGACACCGTGGTAAAGGAGCCGGTGACGCTGGGCCTGGGCACGTTCCTCAGCACCGTCATCGACTTCATCCTGGTGGCCTTCGTCATCTTCCTCATGGTCAAGGCCATCAACCAGTTCCATAAGCTGGCGAAGAAGAAAGAGGAGGAAGCTCCCGCGCCGGAAGAGCCGGAAGCCCCCACCTCCGAGGAGCTGCTCACCGAGATCCGCGACCTGCTGAAGGAACAGCAGAAATGACCGACATCCTCACCGCCGGCCTGACCGAACTGAGGCTGGACACCGCCGCTGCGGCGGCGCTGGAGCGCTACGCTGACGCGCTGCTGGAAAAGAACAAGGTCATGAACCTGACGGCCATCACCCAGCCCGACCAGGTGGCCACGCTGCACCTGCTGGACTGCGCCGCCCTGCTGCCCCTCTCCCCTCTCGCGGGCAAGACCGTCATCGACGTGGGCACAGGCGCGGGATTGCCGGGCATGGTGCTGGCACTGCTGACGCCGGATGCCCGGTTCACTCTGCTGGACAGCCTGGGCAAGCGCATCGACTTTTTGCAAGAGGTCTGCAATGACATGGGCCTGCCCCACGTCACCTGCGTCCACGCCCGGGCGGAGGACTTCGCCGCGCAGCACCGGGAGCGGTACGATGTGGCCGTGTCCCGTGCCGTGGCCCAGCTGAACGTGCTGTGTGAGCTGACGCTGCCGCTGGTCAAGGTGGGCGGGCGGTTCATCGCCATGAAGTCCACCTCCTCCGACCAGGAGATCGCGGAGGCCCGCAGCGCTGTGGCCCAGCTGGGCGGCGAGATCGCCGCCGTGCGGGACTACACCGTGCCGCAGACCGATGTGCGCCACCGCGCCGTCATCATCGAAAAGGTGCGGGCCACGCCCCGCCAGTTCCCCCGCAGCTTCGCCCGCATCAAGAAAGCGCCGCTGCGCTGAAAGGAGTGCCCATGGGCAAGATCATTGCCGTGGTGTCCGGCAAGGGAGGCACCGGAAAAACCACCTTCACCGCCAACACCGCCTTGGCGCTGGCCGCCATGGGCCAGCGTGTGCTGTGCATGGACTGTGACGTGACGCTTCGCAACCTGGACCTGGCGCTGGGCCTCAGCGACCGTGCGCTGATGGACTTCTCCGACGTGCTGGCGGGCCGCTGCACCCTGTCCCAGGCCGCCGTGGCCCACGAAAAATACCCCACCCTCTCCCTGCTCACCGCGCCGGTGGCCGACCGCCCGCTGGAGCTGTCCGTCTCCGCCGTGAAGCAGCTGGCCGCCGACATCCGCGCCGGTTACGACTGGTGTCTCATCGACGCCCCTGCGGGGCTGGGTCAGGGCTTCCAGATGGCGGCCTGCATGGCCGATCAGGTGGTGGTCATCACCACCACGGACGTGTCCGCCATGCGGGATGCCCAACGCACCGCCATGGAGCTGTCCGCCTTCCCCGGCGGCACGGTACACCTGGTGGTGGGCCGCGTGTCCAAAAAGGTGCTGCGCCAGCTCCACACCACCATCGACGACGCCATCGATGCCGCCGGCCTGCCGCTTCTGGGCGTCGTGCCGGAGGACGAGGACGTCCCCTACTGCCTGAACCGCGGGCTGGTGCTCCGGGAGCACAACTACTACGCCGCCCGCGCCTACGAAAACATCGCCAAGCGCATCATGGGCCAAAAAGCGCCCCTGATGAAGATATAAACTCTCCGCGCAAACCACTCTTACAAAGAGAAAGGAGCAATTCTATGAATATTGCATTGATGGCACACGACAACCGCAAGGAGCTGATGGTACAGTTCTGCACCGCCTACTGCGGCATTTTGGCCAAGCACACCCTATGCGCCACCGCCCGCACCGGCCAGCAGATCGCCGATGCCACCGGCCTGACCATCCACCGCTTTTTGTCCTTCGACCACGGCGGCGGCCAGCAGATCGCGGCCCGCATCGCCTATAACGAGATCGATATGGTGCTGTGCTTCGGCGACCCCAGTCAGAAACACCCCGATGTGGATATAACCTACATCTCCCGCCTGTGCGACCAGAACAACGTCCCCTTTGCCAGCAATTTGGCCACCGCCGAGATGCTGGTGCTGGGCCTGGACCGGGGCGACCTGGACTGGCGCGACATCGTCAACCCCAAGAGCAAGCCCTTCACCGCGTAAGAGCACAAAAAATACACCCGGCGGCTTGACAAATGCAAACCATCAGGGCGTGACTTTGCAGCGCGGAGGGCTTTGAGAAAACGGGCGAGGAATGGTACACATACCGGCTGACGCCGGAAACGGAAGAATAACAGCAGGCGGTACGCTTGAAGCGTACCGCCTGTTTTGCTATATATGGCCCTCCGGGAGGGGTTGACTGTGGACCATGACGCGGCCAAAGCAGGTGAGGCTGCGTCCGCTGCCGCGGTGGAACACCACGTCCATGTCGGCACGGCGGCGGTTCAGGGAAAAAAGGTAGACCATGCCGAAGGGGTCGCGGCAATACTGCTTGCACAGCATATCGCCGTCTACGCAGAAGATGCCCACATCGCCGTTTTGCAGCGGGTCGTGGTTGACGTAGACCACCGAACCATCGGCGATGAGGGGCGACATGGAGTCGCCCTGGATGCGGACGGCCAGCTCCGCGCCGGGGGGAACGTCGCCGGTGACGGTGAGCAGCTCGTAGTCCTCGCCGAACACCGGGGCGGCGAAGCCCGCGGCGGCGGGGGAGGTGTAGAGGGGGATGGTGCGGGGCTCGGCGGCAGGGGCGGTCTGACGCACCTGGTCTGTCATGACGGTGAGGGCGTCTAACAGGGTGTGGACCGTTTGGCGGCCCGCCAGGGGCAGGGCGCGGTACTTGGCCAGCAGGCGGCGCTCCTCATCGCTGCCGGAGTCGGGGCGGTGGAGGTAGCTGCCCCGGTAGAGGTAATTGGGGTCTACCTCCAGGGCGTTGAACAGGCGGAGAAGCACCTCCTCCTTGGGGGCGCTGACGCCGGTTTCGTAGTTGCCCACGGCGGACACCGACACGCCCAGCCGCTGGGCCAGCTCGCTCCGGCTCAGGCCCAGCTCCTCGCGCCGGCGGCGCATCTGCTCACCAAAGGACATAAGCACACCTCCTACGTTTGCGACAGGTTTCGACACGTTTTTCTATATAGTAACCCGAAGGGTTGGCTTTGTCAATGTAGTTTAACAAGAAACTTGTGATTTTAGTCTTGACATCTCAAGTTTCTTGTGATATATTGAGGTCGTTCACAAGAAACTTGGTATTCAAGGTGAGAAAAAGCCGCGCCCCTTTGGGCGCGGCGGGAAGGACAGGAGGTGCGGAGAATGCGGTCAGCCGGACTGGCTTTCGTCCAGAGGGTCGATGATGGTCACGTTATCACTCAACTGGTGCATACCGGGCCAGTAGCGGATGCCGGGAACGGTGATCGTGCCCTCCCAAAGCTGGTACTCGATGGTCTCAGGCATCCAGACGTTGGCATCCAGCGTGCCGCCGGTGAGGAGGACGGTGGGGGTCACGGCCTGATGGCCATCGCCGCTGAAGCCCCAGCCCTCGGTGATGGTGACGGTGCCGCCGCGGCACACCAGGTTGGTGCAGTCCATGAGCTGGCTGACCGTCAGCGTACCACCCGTGACGCAGGCATCGCCGGTGGTGAAGGCCATGTCCTCCACCGTCAGGCTGCCGGAGCGCACCACCAGGTTGGCGGTGCTGTCGGAGGCGCTGTTGGCGTTCAGGAACAGGCTGGGAACGGTAACATCCACGCCGTCGATGACCAGGGCAGGCCAGGCCTGCTGGCTGGCGCCGGACTCGATGTGCTGCGCCAGGGTCAGAGAGCCTGTGCCGGTGATGACCACGGTGTCGAAGCCGCCGAACATCCCGATCTGACCGCCGGTGCCGTTGTCCGCCCAGCAGTCGCCGGACAGATCCAGCCACAGAACGCCGCCCTCGGTGCTGCAAAAGCCGGGGATAAAGCTGTCCTCGGCCTGCACATGGACGCAGTGGTACAGCTCATCGTTCCAGCAGAAGCGGCCATAGTCGCTGGTCTTGATGGCCTTGCCGCCGGTGAGGTCGGTCATATAGAGGCCCTCGCCGCCGTTGGCGGCCAGCTGGGAATACACACCCTCGTGCCAGACAGGGATGTAGTCCGGCGCGCCCCGGGACGCGGAGGCGGCCAGGGGGAGCTGGCTGTCGGTGGGGGCGATGGGCGACCAGTCGGCATAGGTGTAGTACAGGCGGCAGACCTGGGGGATGTCGTCAAGGCTGGCGACGGGGTCTGTCGACGGGGGATCGTCAGCGGGTAGGGTATCGGTTTGGCCGCAGGCGCACAGCAGGGCCAGCAGCAAGGTAAGAACCAAGCAGGAAATACGTTTTATGTGTATCCTCCTTTTGATGCGCGGACGGGATACCGCTATTATATCGGAAAAAGCGGGAAAGTGCAATAAAAACCGTCTTGCTTACGCAGGACGGTTTTTGGTGGGGGATGGTGGATTTACCCCTTCGGGGCATAAACTTCGACTCCACCTCCCCACCAATAAAAATACCGACCACCCTGACGGGCAATCGGTATTTTTGGTGGGGGA
>USNH01000081.1 GCA_900556015.1 uncultured Eubacteriales bacterium
CCGCATTTCCCCGAACAATATACACAACGCCCGCCTCGGTATCTTTTTCCGAAGCGGGCGTTGGTCTTATTGTTTTGTTCTATCTTCAGTTGCCGATACTCAAGGTGGTATAATAGCGTGAGGTGCCGTTAAAAGCCATATCGTTGAAGAACGACAGTGTAATGTAGCCGTTGTTATATCCCCACCAAGTGGCGGTCACTCCGCCATAAGTATCCTGAACACTTACCGGATACCCATACTGACGTACAAGTTGGCTGTATAATGCATTGTAGCGACTTATGTCGTACCCGGGCGAAGAGTATACAAACTCGCTGCCTTGCAAGCCTCCTCCGGTGCCGTAGTACAGCGTTGCAGACGGCCAAGTATAGTTGTACACAGGCACATTGGAGAGATATACTTGATTGTTTCCGTATCCCATGATGCTGTATCCGCTGTTGAACAGGTAATCAAGCGACAGATTCAGTGCCGTGCCCAAAGTTACACCAAGGATACTGCTGAATGTGGGACATCCGTAGTAAGGACGCCATGACGGCGGAGGTGTGGGCCGACGCCAAGGTCGGTTGTACGGCATATAGGGACGATATGGAGGCGTATTGTGGTAGCAATAGCGGTCGTGGCGTGGCGGTGGCGGAGGCGGAGGTGTGGGCCGAGTGTAGTTTCCGCCGGGACGGTAACCGCCGGGACGATGGCCGCTATGGTGATGGCCGCTATGGTGATGGCCACCCGGACGATGGCTCTGCGGCGGCGGTGTATTGCCGCCGGGACGATAGCCCTTATCAGGTCGGTTGCTATTGCCGCCGCCGGGACGGTAGCCTTTATCGGGTCGGTTGCTGTTGCCGCCGCCGGGACGATAGCCTTTATCGGGTCGGTTGCTGTTGCCGCCGCCGGGACGGTAGCTATCGTTTGAACGTGAACTGTTGCCGGGACGGCTGCCTGTCGAGCTTCCACCCATATTGCCGGGACGGTTTTGTGGTGCGGATGTCGTCGGAGGACGTGTATTGCTGTTGTTGCGGCCGCGGCTTTGGCCGGTCGAGCACACAAGAGTCGTGGATAGTAATACGACCGATACGAGTGTTATTAAGCGTTTCATCCGTGTAAAGTTTTTATTGGTGGTTTAGTATTTTGATAGGTTAAGGCGCAAAAAGTTTAACTGTACAAATAAAAAAAGCCGGGAAACCATCCATTGGACAAGTACATCCTCGGTAGATTTCTCGGCTTTTTTATGCTCGGGACGGCGTCAGAAATTGGCGTTGCCCGGGTAGCGTGGGAAGGCGATGACATCGCGGATGTTGGCCATACCGGTGACAAACAGCACAAGGCGTTCGAAGCCGAGACCAAAGCCGGAGTGTGGCACGGTGCCGAATTTGCGTGTATCCAAGTACCACCACATGTCTTTCATGGGGATGCCCAATTCGTTGATACGTGTAAGCAGTTTCTCGTAATCGGCTTCGCGTTCGCTGCCGCCGATAATCTCGCCTATCTTGGGGAACAGTACGTCCATGGCACGCACAGTGCGGCCGTCTTCGTTCTGCTTCATATAGAAAGCCTTGATTTCTTTGGGATAATCGGTGAGTATCACCGGACGCTTGAAGTGCTGCTCGACAAGGTATCGTTCGTGCTCGCTCTGGAGATCGGCGCCCCAATATACGGGGAATTCGAATTTATGTCCGCTTTCTTCAAGAATCTTGACGCCTTCGGTGTATGTCAGACGCACAAATTTGTTGTTGACTACGAAGCGGAGACGCTCTACCAATTCGGGGTCGTACATCTGGGACAGGAATTCGATGTCGTCCTTGGCCTTTTCGAGTGCAAAGGATATGCAGTATTTGATAAATTCCTCGGCCAAGTCCATATTGTCCTCGATTTCATAGAATGCCATCTCGGGTTCTATCATCCAAAATTCGGAAAGGTGGCGGGGATGAAGTACATTTTTGTAACAGGCGGCGTGGTGTCCGGGCTGGGCAAGGGCATCTGCGCGGCGTCGCTGGGGCGGCTTCTGAAGCAGTGCGGCCTGCGGGTACGCAATCAGAAATTTGACCCCTATCTGAACGTTGATCCGGGGACGATGAGCCCCTATCAGCACGGCGAGGTGTTCGTCACCGACGACGGCGCAGAGACGGACCTGGACCTGGGGCACTACGAGCGGTTCGTGGACGAGGCGCTGACCGGCGACAGCTCCGTGTCCTCCGGCAAGATCTTCTGGTCGGTGCTGAACCGGGAACGGCAGGGCGGTTATTTAGGCGGCACGGTGCAGATCATCCCCCACATCACCGACGAGATCAAGCGGCGGCTGTACGCCATGGACGACGGCTGCACCGACGTGGTCATCGCGGAGATCGGCGGCACGGTGGGCGACATCGAGAGCCAGCCCTATTTGGAGGCCATCCGTCAGGTGGCAGCGGAGCAGGGGCGGGAGAACGTGCTGTTCATCCACGTGCCGCTGATCGTGGCCATCCCCGGCAGCGGCGAGCTGAAGAGCAAGCCCACCCAGCACTCCGTGAAGGAGCTGCTGAGCGTGGGCATCCAGCCGGATGTGCTGGTGTGCCGCACCGACAGCCCGCTGCCCCAGGACGTGCGGGACAAGATCGCCCTGTTCTGTAACGTGGAGAAGGACTGCGTCATCCCCAACCTCACCGCCTCCACGCTGTACGAAGTGCCGCTGCTGCTGGAGCGGGAGGGACTGTGCCGCGTGGTGTGCCGCAAGCTGGGCCTGGGCGGCGGCCAGCCGGACATGGCCCACTGGCGGGAGATGGTGGAGCGCATCCATCAGGCCGCACAGCGCCATGTGACCATCGCCCTGGTGGGCAAGTACACCGAGCTGCACGACGCCTATCTCAGCGTGGTGGAGGCGCTGTTCCACGCGGGCACGGCCTGCGGCGCGCAGGTGGACATCCGCTGGGTGGACAGCAGCGAGCTGACGGCGGACAACACGGCGGAGAAGCTGGCGGGCTGCGCCGGTATCTTAGTCCCCGGCGGTTTCGGCGACCGGGGCATCGAGGGCATGATCCTGGCGTCGCAGTACGCCCGGGAGCAGGGCGTGCCGTATTTCGGCATCTGCCTGGGTATGCAGATCGCCGTCATCGAGTTTGCCCGCCACGGCGCGGGCTGGGCCGACGCCCACAGCGCCGAGTTCTCCGACACCACCGCCCATCCCGTCATCGACCTGATGCCGGATCAGGTGGGCGTTACCGCCAAGGGCGGCACGATGCGGCTGGGTAAATATCCCTGCGCCCTGGCGGAGGGCAGCCGCGCCCGGAGTGCCTACGGCGAACCGCTGGTTTGGGAGCGTCACCGCCACCGCTACGAGTGCAATAACGACTTCCGCCCGGCGCTGGAGGCGGCGGGTCTGCGGGTGGCCGGCACGTCCCCGGACGGGCGGCTGGTGGAGGTGGTGGAGCTGCCGGAGCACCCCTGGTACGTGGGCTGCCAGTTCCACCCGGAGTTCAAGAGCCGCCCCGACCGGCCTCACCCGCTGTTCACCGGCTTCGTGGCCGCCGCGCTGGAGAAGAAATAAGCAGGGGAGATCCCACCCCTACGCACGGCCTATCGAGGGAGTATGTGTTAAACGTTTCGGGCGGATGTGGGCATCCGCCCCTACACACGGGTTTCCGGTGGTCTTTTCGTAGGGGGCGATGCCCTCATCGCCCCGCCGCGCCCGCAGGCGCGGAATCCCCCACCTCCCTCTGCGTGGGAGGTGGCGCGAAGCGCCGGAGGGAGAGACGGGCGGACAGAGTCGTCCGCCCCTACAATCGTCTACCGCACCTGCGCCTTGCTTTTGCCCTGTCATTCCGAGCCAGTGACCGATGTCACTGGCGTGGGAATCCGTAACCCCCGTCCCTTGCCTCTCCCTTTGGGAGAGGTGGCCGAGCGCAGCGAGGACGGAGAGGGCAAACAAAAAAGAACCGCCTTCCGGCGGTTCTTTTTCACTATCCAAACGCTTTACAGCTTCGTCACCATGGGGATGATCATGGGGCTGCGGCGCGTGGTCTTGTAGAGATACCCGGATACGGCGGACCTGACGGCGCGGCACACGTCGCCCTCGTCCCGGCGCTTCTTGGCGGACAGGCTGTCCACCGTCTCCGTGGCCACCCGGCGCAGGTTGCCCAGCAGCTCCTCCGACTCCTTCACGTATACGAAGCCGCGGGTCACGATCTCCGGCGGGCACAGCAGCTGGTGGTCGTGGCTGGACATGGGCAGCACGATGACCACCATGCCGTCCTCCGCCAGCAGCTTGCGGTCGTTCAGCACCACCGCGCCCACTTCGCCCACGCCGCTGCCGTCCACGAACACCTCGCCGGCGGGCACGGTGGTCTCGCACTTGATGTGCTTCGTGGTCAGCTCGATGACGCTGCCGTTGTCGGCCACGATGATGTTACCCGGCTGCATCCCCATGCTCTCCGCCACCCGCTTGTGGATCTGCAGCATCCGCTGCTCGCCGTGAAGCGGGATGAAGAACTTGGGCCGGGTCAGCGCGTGGATGATCTTCAGCTCCTCCTGGCAGGCGTGGCCCGACACGTGCAGCATATCCGCCTTGTCGTACACCACGTCCGCGCCCTTGCGGAACAGCTCGTTGATCACCCGTCCCACCGTCACCTCGTTGCCGGGGATGGCGCTGGCGGAGATGATGACCTTGTCCCCCGGGCCGATGTCCACCTGCTTATGGGTGGAGAACGCCATGCGGTACAGGGCGCTCATCTCCTCGCCCTGTGAGCCGGTGGTCACGATGACCTGCTGGTTCAGGGGCAGCCCCTTCAGCCGGTTGATGTCCACCAGCGTGTTCTTCGGCACTTTCATGTACCCCAGCTCCGTGGACACCTTCATAATGTTCTCCATGCTCCGCCCGGTGACGGCCACCTTCCGCCCGCAGGCCGCCGCCGCGTCCAGCACCTGCTGAATGCGGTGTACGTTGCTGGCAAAGGTGGTCACGATGATCCGCTTGTCGCAGCCGGTGAACTGCCGCTTGAACGTAGCGCCCACCGCCTTCTCGCTCATGGTATAGCCGGGCCGCTCCACGTTGGTGGAGTCCGCCAGCAGCGCCAGCACGCCCTCCCGGCCCAGCTGGCCGAACCGGGCCAGGTCGATGACCTCGCCGTCGATGGGCGTGGAGTCGATCTTGAAGTCGCCGGTGTGGACGATCGTTCCCATCCGCGTGTGGATGGCGAAGGCCACCGAGTCGGCGATGGAGTGGTTCACGTGGATGAACTCCACCTGGAATTTCCCTGCCCGCACGGTCTGCCCCGGCTCAACGGTGATGAGCTTCGTGGAGCTCACCAGCCCGTGCTCCTGCAATTTCAGCTTGATAAGCCCCGCCGTAAACTTCGTGCAGTAGATGGGTATATTGATCTGCTTGAGCACATAGGGGATCGCCCCGATGTGGTCCTCGTGGCCGTGGGTGATGAACAGGCCCCGCAGACGGGACTTGTTCTTCACCAGATACGACACGTCCGGTATCAC
>USNH01000082.1 GCA_900556015.1 uncultured Eubacteriales bacterium
CCCGCGCCGGGGCGCGGAACACCCCTTTGCCGCTTTCGGGAAAGAAAGTGACCCCGCGCCGCAGCGCGGAACAACTTTATCATTCTACCACATCTCCCCTCGCCGCGCAACCTCCCCTCCCGCGCCAGCTTTATGTAAATCAATTCTCTCCCCAATATCTTCCACTATCCGCCTCCTGCGCGCAAAACTCGCGCAAATATAGGCAAAATATGTGCGAATAGCCCCTGACAGGTATTGCAAACCGCCGCTCCGAAATGGTATACTATACCAATAAAATAGCACGGACTGCCGTCCGCGTGCGCTGCTTCCATTTTCTCTGACGAGGATGTGAGAATTGTCATGGACCTCTGCCGTATCCCCGCGATCTTCACCGGCGCGGCGCTGGCCGCCCCCTCCAATCCCCATTCCGACGCCGTCATATACGTTCTGCTGGCGCTGCTTCTCGCCGCCGCCATTGTGGTGGTCTACCTGAACCGTCAGATCTGCGCTCTGCGCTGCCGTCAGAACGGCAGCGTCCCTGCCGATGACCTGCTGGGCGACACCAGCCGCTTTCTCCGCCGGGATAACCTGGTGGGCTCATTCCGCATCGACCTGACGGATGACACCGTCTCCGGCGGCTGCAAGCCCGTTTTCGGCTTCCCCTCCGACCGCTACGAGGGCCCGCTGGACGAGCTGATCGACCGTATGCGCCAGCTGGTACACCCCTCCATGCAGGACGATTTCTTCAACCAATTCCGCCGCCAGAACCTGCTCTATCTCTACGACAGCGGCATATACTCTGTCCGTAAGCCCTACCTGTTCCTGCTGGAGGGCAAGGGCTACGCCTGGCTTCGCATCTACGCCGAGCTGAACCGCGACCCCAAGACCGGCCACATCATCGCCCTGGGCTACGGCCTGGACATCAACCGCCTCAAGCGCTTGGAGGAGATCGGCGAAAAGCTCATCACCACCGAGTACACCCGCATGGGCCTGCTGGACGCTCACTCCGGCTGGTATCTCCCCTTCCGCACCGGCCACGAGTTCTCTGGCACGGTGGAGGACGATGCCGCCTTCCGCAGCTACGAGGGCGATATGCTCCATGACGTCGAGATCCTGATGTACCCTACGGAGTACAAGGACCTCCGTCCCGCCCTCTCGCTGGACCGCGTCATCGCCGCCCTGGAGCACCAGCCCTTCTACGATCTGACCTTCCGCACAGCCCCCACGGCGGAGCGCCCCATGCGCTACATTAAGCTGCGCTACCGCTACCTGAACGACCTGCGGGAGAGCATCGTCCTCACCTCCGTGGACATCTCCGCCCTGGTGGCCACCACCATCGACCCCGTCACAGGCATCTACAACGCCCACGGCTTCGTCCAGCGCGTAGATGCCTGGCTTCACGACAACCCGGGCCGCCCCTACCGTCTGATCTTCTTCGACTTCGACGATTTCCGCTATATCAACGCCACCTTTGGCTACCAGGCCAGCATGGACCTGCTCCAGGACACCGGCCTCTGCCTCCACGAGCACGACGGCCCGAACTCCTTCTCCGGCCACCTGAACTCGGACCAGTTCGTCCGCTTCTGCGCCGTGGACGACGGCCTCACCGCCGAGGAGGGCTACGCCCTGTTCCTCAAGCACTGCCCCCACTACAAGCTGGACTACCCCATTCAGATCCACGTAGGTGTCTACGACCTGTGTGAGCCGGGCTGCGATGCCTATACCATGATCTACAAGGCCCTGCTGGCCCAGCAGACCATCCGCGGCGACCAGACCCGGCGCATCGCCTACTACACCGCCGACATGGGTGAGCGTTCCCACCGCGACCACGTGCTCCTCAGCGATGTACGCACCGCGCTGGACGAGGATCAGTTTCAGGTTTGGTTTCAGCCCCAGTTCAACTACACCAGCAGCACCCTCATCGGCGCGGAGGCCCTGGTGCGCTGGCAGCATCCCACCCGCGGCCTGATCTCCCCCGGCGAGTTCATCCCCCTGCTGGAGCACAGCAACCTCATCTCCCGGCTGGATTTCATCGTGTGGGAGAAGGCCTGCCGCTGGCTCAAGCGCTGGAGCGACATGGGGCTTCACTTCCCCGTGTCCGTCAACGTCTCCCGCAACGACCTGCAATTCCCCGACCTGTGCGGCGGCCTCACCGACCTGCTCCGCCGGCACGGCCTCTCCCCCTCCCAGCTCCACCTGGAGATCACCGAGAGCATCTGCGCGGACAACGCCGAGCTCATGTCCCTCCAGATCGCCCACCTCCGTCAGGCCGGCTTCACCGTGGAGCTGGACGACTTCGGCGCGGGCTACTCCAGCCTCAACACCCTGAAGGACATCCCCGTGGACGTGCTGAAGCTGGACATGAAGTTCCTCTCCGGCTACCGTGACGACGACCGCACCCGCACCATCCTCTCCTCCGTGATCTGGATGGCTCACAGCCTGAACACCACGGTCATCGCCGAGGGCGTGGAGACGGAGCAGCAGGCCCAGGGCCTGCGCCGTCTCGGCTGCCGCCGGATGCAGGGCTACTGGTTCGCCCGCCCCATGCAGCCGGAGGAGCTGGAGCACCACCTTCTCTCCGGCGATTACAACCTCTTTGAATGACCCCTCCCACCATCGAGAAAGGAGACGCTTTTATGGCCTATATGCGTTTGGGCGACCTGCTCATCGCCGCCGGCGCGATCACCGATGAACAGCTTCAGGCCGCGCTGCAAGCCCAAAAAACCAGCGGCCAGCGCCTGGGCGACCTGCTTATCGACAGCGGCGTCATCACCCAGCGCCAGCTCATCGACGCGCTGCAAATGCAGCTGGGCGTGGACTACATCGACCTGACCCGCGTCTCCATCCCCGTGGAGCTGGCCAAATACGTCCCCCGCGCCATCGCCAAAAAATACTGCGTCGTCCCCGTCAAGCTGGTAAAGGACGAGCTGTACGTGGCCATGAGCGACCCTCTGGACTTTATTGCCCAGGAGGAGCTGAAGGCCGCCTCCCGCAAGCAGATCATCCCCATGATCTCCACCCGCCGCGCCACGGAGCAGGCCATCGCCACGCTCTACGGCAACGAGGGCACGGCCCGCGTCATCGAGGAGATGAAGCGTCAGGCCGGCGACACGGACGGCGACATCGTCCCCGCCCAGCTTGTCTCCGGCCCGGACGATGCCGAGGCCGCGCCCACCATCCGCTTCGTCAACTCCCTCATCGAGCGTGCCTTCAGCGAGCGCGCCAGCGACATCCACCTCGAGCCCCAGCAGGGCGAAATGGTGGTTCGTATGCGTATCGACGGTCTGCTCCACAAGATGCTCACCGTCCCCGCCAACCTGCAAAGCACCGTCATCTCCCGCCTGAAGATCATGGGCGGCATGAATATCTCCGAGCATAAGATCCCCCAGGATGGCCGCGCCATGGTACGCCTCCACCAGCACGAGCTGGACCTGCGTATCTCCTCCATGCCCACCGTCTACGGCGAGAAGATCGTCCTGCGCCTGCTGGACAAATCCCGCCGCGACATCAGCAAGGAGAGCATCGGCCTCACCGGCGACGACCTGCGGAAATACGATGCCCTGCTGCAAAACAGCTCCGGCGTCATTCTCATCGTCGGCCCGACCGGGTCGGGCAAATCCACCACCATGTGCGCCATGCTCCAGCAGCTCTCCAACGAGGCCACCAACATCATGACGCTGGAAGACCCGGTGGAGTACGACATTCCCGGTGTCAGCCAGTGTCAGATCAACGAAAAGACCGGCATGACCTTCGCCGTCGGCCTCCGCGCCATCCTCCGCCAGGACCCGGACATCATCTCCGTGGGCGAGATACGTGACGGCGAGACCGGCTCTATCGCCATACGCTCCGCCATCACCGGCCACCTGGTGCTCTCCACCCTGCATACCAACGATGCCGTGTCCGCCATCCCCCGCCTTGTGGACATCGGTGTCGAGCCCTATCTCATCGCCAACGCCCTCCGTGGCGTCATCTCCCAGCGGCTGGTGCGCCGCATCTGCCCCCACTGCAAAAAGCCCTACCGCCCCACCGGCGATGAGCTGTCCCTGCTGAAGCTGCCCGACAACGCGGACGTAACGTTCTACCGCGGCGAGGGCTGCCCCGAATGCCGCCACACCGGCTACCATGGCCGCCGCGCCGTGTTCGAGATCCTCACCGTCAGCAACGACCTGCGCCGCCTTATCAGCCAGGGCGCTGACTACGACACGCTGCTTCGCGCCGCCCAGTCCACCGACTTCACCACCATGCGCGACAACTGCCGCGCCCTGGTGCTGTCCGGCGAGACCACCGCCGCCGAGGCCGCCCGTGCCATCCATTCCACCATCGACTGAGGAGGCCAGCCCTATGCTCACCCTGACCCAGCTTTTGGAAAAAGCCCATACCCTCCGTGCCTCCGATGTCCACCTGGTCTGCGGTCTGCCGCCCAAGTGCCGCATCGACGGCGCTGTCACCGACCTGACGGAGGACGCCCTCACCGCCGCCGACTGTGAGCTGTTCGCCCGTGAGCTGGCCGGTGACGGCTACGAGGCCATGGCCTCCATCGGTGAGCTGGACATGGCCCGCACGTTCCCCGGCATCGCCCGCACCCGCGTCAACCTGTTCCGGCAGCAGGGCTGCGTCTCCGCCGCCATCCGTCTGCTGTCCGACCATATCCCCTCCCTGGAGGCGCTGTCCCTGCCCCCTGCGGTGGCCGATTTCGCCGCCTACCGCAGCGGCATCGTCCTCGTCACCGGCGAAACGGGCTCCGGCAAATCCACCACCCTGGCCGCGCTGCTGGACCGCATCAACCATACCCGCCCCGGCCACATTATCACGTTGGAAGACCCCATCGAATATATCTACACCCCCGACCGCTGTGTCATCAACCAGCGCGAGATCGGCACGGACACCCGTTCCTATGCCGACGGCCTCCGTGCCATTCTCCGGGAAGACCCGGACGTGATCCTCATCGGCGAGATGCGCGACCTGAACACCATCGAGACGGCCCTCACCGCCGCCGAGACAGGCCACCTGGTCTTTGCCACGCTCCACACCAACTCCGCCGCCGATGCCATCGACCGCATGGTCAACGTGTTCCCCGATGGCCGACAAGCGCAGATACGCCTCCAGCTCTCCACCACCCTCCGGGCCGTTTTGTCCCAGCAGCTCCTGCCCAAACGGGCCAGCGCCGGGCGCATCGCCGCCTGCGAGATCATGGTGGTCACGGATGCCATCCGCAACCTGATCCGCGAGGCCAAGACCCCTCAGATCGACAGCTTCATCACCATGGACAGCCGCAGCGGCAGCGTCACCATGGATCAGTCCCTCCGCCGCCTGGTGCAGGACCGGGTCGTCTCCTTCGATACCGCCCTCTCCTACGCCCGCGACCGCGAAGCCTTCCGCTCCGCCGCCCAACCCTATTAACCCCCCGATAGACACTCCGTAGGGGGCGATGCCCACGCAGTGGAGCGAAGCGGAACAAGCACCCTTGGGG
>USNH01000083.1 GCA_900556015.1 uncultured Eubacteriales bacterium
CCCTGCCGATGTCCAGTCCCGCCTCAAAGGCCCGCTTGTTCAGCGGCAGCAGCTTGGGCTTCCTGCCCAGCTTGTGCTCGATGGTCTGCCACACCACGTCCTCCGGCACGACCTGGGTGTACCCCACATACGCGCCCAGCATGATGATGTTCAGCACCTTGGCGTTGCCCATGTCCAGCGCCATCTCCGTCACCGGCACGCGCACCACCTTCACGTCCTCCCGGCTCACCGCGCTCTTGACGATAGAGCTGTTGATAAACAGCGTCCCGCCGGGCACCAGCTTATAGAGGAACTTGCTCAGGCTGGGGTCATTCATCACGATAAGATCATCCATGTGATCCCCCAGCGGCGCGCCGATGTCGTCATCGGAGATGACCACATAGCAGTTGGCCGTGCCGCCCCGCTGCTCCGCGCCGTAGGACGGGAAAAACGTCACGTTCTTGTCCGTGCTGTCGCAGGCCGCCTCCGCCAGGAACTTCCCCAGCGTCATCACGCCCTGTCCGCCGAACCCGGCCACCATCAGATTTCTCTCCATGTCACGCCTCCTCCCTGCTCTTGTCCCGGATCACGCCCAGCGGGAACTCCTTCAGCATCTTCTCCTCCAGGAAGTCCAGCGACTCCAGCGGGTCGAGTCCCCAGTTGGTGGGGCAGCTGGTAACGATCTCCACCAGCGAGAACCCCTTACCGTCCAGCTGGTTCTGGAACGCCTTCCGTATGGCCGCCTTCGTCTTTGCCACATTGGCGGGATTGTTGCAGCTCGTGCGCTCCAGATAGTAGGGCGCGGTCAGCTGGTTCAGTATCTCGCACACGTGCATGGGATAGCCATGCTCCTTGGGATCGCGCCCCTTCGGCGCGGTGGTGGCCTTCATTCCCACCAGCGTGGTGGGCGCTAACTGCCCGCCGGTCATGCCGTAGATGCCGTTGTTCACGAAGATCACCGAGAAATTCTCGCCCCGGTTGGCGGCACTCATGGTCTCCGCCAGTCCGATAGACGCCAGATCGCCGTCGCCCTGATACGTAAACACCAGCGACTCCGGGTTGCTCCGCTTCGCGCCGGTGGCCACGGCGCAGGCCCGCCCGTGGGCGGCCAGCAGATAGTCGTAGGTAAAATAATCCATGTGCAGTCCGCAGCAGCCCACGCCGATGGCGCAGACGGCCCTGTCCAGCATCCCCATCTCCTCCAGCACCTCGCCGATGAGCTTCACCACGGTGGAGTGCATACAGCCCGGGCAGAAGCCGGACACCATGTCGGCCCTGATGCCCTTCGTCCTCGCGTATACCTTTTCCATCACCGCACCTCCTTCTCCGCCAGCAGCGCCTTCGCCGCGCTGATGACCTCGTCCCGGCCCATGATCTCGCCGCCCGCGTGGAGGCAGGTATGGATAGCGCAGCGCTCCATCACCGCCAGCTCCACGTCCCGCACCATCTGCGCGGGAATGGACATCTCCACGTCCAGAATAGCCTTCACCCTGCCGAAATCCAGCCCGGCGTAGGTGTCATAGGGGAAGGGACTGACGGTCTTGGGCCGGATCAGGCCCACCTTATACCCCTCGGCCCGCAGCAGCTTCACCGCGCTCCGTGCGATGCGCCCGCAGATGCCGTAGCCCGTCAGCACCAACTTCGCGTCCTCCAGGAACAGCGTCTCCACCTGCACGTCCTTCCTCCAGCTCTCGTACAGCGCCTCCGCGTCCCGGCAGCACTGCTCCTGCTCCTTGGTGGCCCACCGGCCCGCCGCCACGATGCCCCGCGGCTCTCGTTCGGAGTCGTGCCCCACGGCAGAGGTCGCCCGCAGCGCGTCCTTCAGCGCCCTGACCTCCTGGTCAGAGCGCATCTCCGGCAGCTCCACCGGCTCCATGATCGTCCCCATCACGCCGTCGGTGAGGATCAGCACCGGGTTTCGATCCCGCTGGGCGTAGTCAAAGGCCGCGTAGGTCATGTCCACCGCCTCCTGCACCGTGGCCGGAGACAGCACCATCATGCGGAAGCCGCCGTTGCCGCTGGCCTTGGTGGCCTGGGTATAGTCCTGCTGGGCGGGCTGTATCGTGCCGATGGCCGGGCCGCCCCGCTGCACATTGACGTACACCATAGGCAGCCGTGCGCTGGCGCAGAAGCTGATGCCCTCGCTCATCAGGCTGATGCCGCAGGAGCTGGAGCTGGTCATGGCCCGTGTGCCTGTACCGGCAGCGCCGTACACCATGTTGATGGATGCCACCTCGCTCTCGCCCTGTACGAACACGCCGCCCACCTCCGGCAGCCGCCGCGCCAGATACTCCGGGATCTCGTTCTGCGGCGTGATGGGATACCCGGCGAAGAACCGGCAGCCGGCGCGCACCGCCGCCTCGGCGATGGCCTCCGTTCCTTTCATGAATACTCTAGCCATGTCCTTCCCTCCTTTTACTTATAGACCTCGATGGCCGCGTCGGGGCACATCCGCCCGCAGATGGCGCAGCCGATGCAGCTCTCCGGGTGTGCGGCCACCACGTATGGGTAGCCCTTGGAGTTGACCTCATGCCCCACGGCCAGCACGCCCTTGGGACAGAACTTCACGCAGTAGCCGCAGCTCTTGCAGCTCTCTGCGCGTATGGTGACTTGCGGCATTTCGTTTTCCTCCTTCATCTTACTCAAGTCCCGCCTCCGGGACGGATATATGGGTCGTAATGGGGATCAGGGGCAGCGATGTCTCCGTCCGCACCTGGGCGTACAGCGCCTCCGGCACGGCGGCGGCCTCCACCGTCACATAGGGCGACAGCAGCGCAAGGCCCTGCTCCACGCCCGCCAAATACTCCTCCGCCGTGGTGTCCCGCCCCAAATGCGGATTCAGCAGAAACCGGGGCATTTTCAGCCGGGAGGCCCGCAGCACGGCACTGAGCGTGCCGTCGATGTGTTCCACGCTGGCCGACCAGGGCCGGTAGGGGTTCACCACGAACCACACGTCGGCGTTTTGCAGCAGATGGGCGTAGCCTCCGATGAGCTTCGCCCCGGTGTCGCTGCCGCCCACGTCTAAAATGACAGCCTTGTCCTCGTCCAGCAGCAGCGGCACAACACCGCCCACCTGGGTAGGCGCATCGGCCCGCTGCTGTTCAAAGTGTACGGTCACGCCCGCGTCCGTCAGCAGCGCTGCCGCGTCACGGGAGCGCATCAGCGGCTTGGTCTGATCCAGGTCGAAGAAATGTACCTCCCGCCCCTGTGATACCAGCGCCAGCGCCCAATGCACCGCCAGCTCCGACTTGCCGCACCCGGCCTCACCTAAAAACACCGTGTTGCTGCTCCGCAGCAGCGATGCAAGACCTGCGGCGCTCATGCGTTCGCTCCGTAGCTGTCAAATACCTTCATCTGCTCCTTGCCCTCCAGCACACGGCACGCTCCCGCCGCCAGCGCCTCCAGCTCGAACTCGCCGGCCATCACCTCCACCGGGGCGATGAAGGACAGCTTCTTCGTCAGGTAGTCGGCCACATATCGGGAATGGGCGATGCCGCCGGTGAGGATCACGCGGTCCACCTGTCCGTCCGCGCCTGCCGCCAATCCGCTGACCGCCCGGGCGGCACTGTAGAGCATCCCATCATAGACCAGCTTGGCATGATCGTCGCCGTCTGCGATGCGCCGCTCCACCTCCCGGGCGCCGGACGTGCCCAGATGGGCCACCAGGCCACCCTTGCCGCGGATGAAGTCCATCATCTGCTTCTCCGTATACTTGCCGGAGTAACACAGGTGGACAAGGGGCTGGAGGCTGACACCGCCCATGCGCTCCGGCGCGAACATCCACTCGTCGTCCCGCACGCCGTCCACCATTTTGCCGCCGATAAACAGCCGGGCCGAGCTGCCGCCGCCTAGATGCAGCACGATGAGGCGGCAGTCCTCCAGCGGCTTGTGCAGCACCTCCTCGGCGCAGCGCCGCGCCATGGCCCGGCAGTTCAGCGCGTGGCCCAGCATGGTGCGCCGGATCTCCGGCAATCCGGTGATCCGGGCCTCGTCCACCATCTCGTCCACCGACACCGGGTCGCAGATGAACGCCGGGATCTTCAGCCCCTGGGCCAACTGGAGCGCCAACACGCACCCCAGATTAGAGGCGTGGGCCGCGTTCTTCACGGTATACATATAGTCCACCATGGTCTGATCCACCAGATACGTGCCGGACTCGCAGGGCGGCAGCTGTCCGCCACGGGCGCAGATACCGTCCAGCGTGGTCAGGTCAAAGCCGTGGGCGGCCAGCGCCTTCTCAATGGCGGCCTTGCGGAAGTCCACCTGCTCCATGACCCAGTGGAACGCGGACAGCTCCTCGCTGGTATAGCGCTGCGTCTCGTCAAAGAGCTTCCTCTCCCCCTCGAACACGGCGATCTTCGTGGAGGTCGAGCCGGGGTTGATGACCAATATCCGTTTGCTCATAGTGTGTACGCGCCGGGCGGGCCACTCCGGCTTCTCCTTTCTGTTTCAAAAAATCTTGTCAAACCAGCCCGTCTATGTTACCATTTCTTCAAGGTGTCGCCCGCAGACCGCCGGAGGGATTGTTTGCACCAGCTTCTTGCCCTGTCATTCCGAGCCAGTCCGCAGACTGGCGTGGGAATCCGTTCCCCGCGCCCGCAGGCGCGGAATCCCCCTGCCTCCCACACCCCGCCGTTATCATCCCTTACATTCCCCCAAATTTTTTCGCAAAAAACCTCGAAATCCATTGACTTTTGCGGCGCATTTCTATATAGTGTAGCTGCCTAATCCATAAAGAAGCGGCGCAGGAACAGATGCGCCGCTTTTTTCTCATGATGCGGGCGCTATTTCACGATGAATGGAGGAGGATAAATGTCCAAAGAGTTGATTCGCCTGCGGGATCTCTGCATGGCGTTTGACGACGAGCTGGTTCTCGATAACATCAATCTCTACATCAACGATTCCGAATTTCTCACACTGCTTGGCCCCAGCGGCTGCGGCAAGACCACAACGCTGCGGATCATCGGTGGGTTTACCACGCCCACCTCCGGCGATGTCACCTTCGACGGTGTGAGGATCAACGACGTTCCGCCCCACAAACGGCAGATCAACACGGTGTTCCAAAAATATGCGCTGTTCCCGCATCTGGACGTGTTTGAAAACATCGCCTTCGGCCTGCGTATCGCCAAAGTGCCGGAGGACGAGATCCGCCAGCGCGTCACCGAGATGCTGGAGGTGGTCAGCCTCAAGGGCTTCGACCGCCGCCGTATCGACCAGCTTTCCGGCGGCCAGCAGCAGCGCGTGGCCATCGCCCGCGCTTTGGTGAACCGCCCCAAGGTTTTGCTGCTGGACGAGCCGCTGGGCGCGCTGGATCTGCGCCTTCGCAAGGATATGCAGAACGAGCTGAAGCGTATCCAGCAGCAGATGGGCATAACGTTTATATATGTCACACACGACCAGGAGGAGGCCCTTACCATGTCCGACACCG
>USNH01000084.1 GCA_900556015.1 uncultured Eubacteriales bacterium
GCTCCTATGATGAAATTTACCTGTGAAAAGGCCCTGCTGCAGAGCGCCGCGGCCGTGGCCAGCCGCACCGTGGCCCCCAAGAGCTCCATCCCCGCGCTGGAGGGTATTTTGCTGGAGTGCGAGGACGTGCTGCGGCTGTCCGGCTACAACATGCAGACCGGCATCCGCACCACCCTGGACGCGGACATCGGCGAGACGGGCCGCATCGTGCTGAACGCACGGCTGTTCGGCGAGATGATCCGCCGCCTGCCCGACGATGTGGTGGTGTTTGACGCGGACGAGAAGTACAACGTGCGCCTGACCTGCGGCGACGCCAGCTTTGAGCTGCCCGGCCTCAGCGCCGACGATTACCCCGACCTGCCGGAGGTGGACGACCAGTACTCCGTCACGCTGGAGCAGCGGACGCTGAAGGCCATGATCCAGCAGACCAGCTTTGCCGTGTCCGTCAACGAGACGCGGCCCATCCACACCGGCGAGCTGTTCGAGATCAGCGACGCGGGACTGACGGTGGTGGCGGTGGACGGCTTCCGCTTGGCGCTGCGACGCGAGCCGCTGGAGCATATCGACGGCGGCGCGTTCCGCTTTGTCGCCCCCGGCGCGGCGCTGAACGAGGTGGAGAAAATCTGCGCCGACACGGACGAGATGATCCACGTGATCCAGGGCAAGCGGCATCTGATGTTCGAGGCCGGAACGACCCAGCTCATTTGCCGGAGGCTGGAGGGCGAGTTTTTGGACTACAGGAACGCCATCCCCATGAACCACCCCATCGCCATCGAGGTGGACAACAAGGTGATGCTGGAGAGTCTTGACCGCGTGTCCGTGGTCATCAGCGAGAAGCTGAAAAGCCCGGTGCGCTGCGTGTTCGGCGAGGAACGGGTGTTTATGTCCGCCCGCACCGGCAACGGCGAGGCAAAGGACATCTGCCCCGTCCGGGGAGATGGACAGAATCTGGAGATCGGCTTTAACAACCGCTATCTGATGGACGCGCTGCGGTATGCCCCGGCGGACAAGGTGAAGATCGAGCTGAACACAGGGGTCTCCCCTGCCATTATCGTCCCTGTGGAGGGCGAGGAGAACTTCCTTTATATGGTATTGCCTGTACGGCTGAAGAGCGCGGAGTAAACAAATATGAAAACAATGACCATTACAACCGAATATATCAAGCTCCAGGATCTTCTGAAGCTGGCCAACGCCGTGGAGACCGGGGGCGAAGCCAAGGAGTGCGTCCAGAGCGGCGAAGTACAGGTCAACGGCGAGGTGTGCACCATGCGGGGCAAGAAGATCCGCCCCGGAGATGTGGTAACCTTCCGGGGACAGGAATACGCGGCGGCCTATGCGGATTGACGGGTTAAGCCTGGATTTTTTCCGTAATTACGTTCATTTAGACGCTGCTTTTGACCCGAATATCAATGTGATCTACGGTGACAACGCCCAGGGAAAGACGAATCTGCTGGAGGCGGTGGCCTATCTCTCCGGCGTCAGCCATCGGGCCAGATATGACCGGGAGCTGATCCAATTCGGTGTGGATCACGCCTTTTTGAAGGGAAATGTGTTTGCCAGAGAGCGGGACTTTTTGCTGGAGGCGGAGCTGCACCGGGGGGCGCGGCGGGTGCTGCGGTCTAACGGCGTCAAGCTGAAAAACGGCGGCGAGCTGTCCGGTATTTTTCAAAGCGTGCTGTTTTGCCCGGAGGACCTGTATCTGATCCGGGAAGGAGCCGCCGCCCGGCGGGGCTTTCTGGATGACTGCATCTGCCAGCTTCGGCCCCGGTACGCCCTGGCGCTGGCGGAGTATAAGCGGCTCCACGAGCACAAGACCCGCATTTTGAGAGACAGCGAGGAAAAGCCCTCCCTGCTGGACGCGTTGGACGAGTTTTCCATGAGCATGGCCAAGGCAGGAGCGCTGCTGATCCATTACCGGGCGCACTTTATCAAGCGGCTGTGTCAGGCGGCCCCGGCCATTCACGGGGACTTTTCCGGAGGCCGGGAACGGCTTACCTTACGTTATGAAACGGTGTCTACGGTGACAGACCCAGAGGCTGGACCGCAGGTGATCTTCCAGCAGCTTTTACAGCATCAGGAGGAGCACCGGGCGGCGGAGATCGCCAGCCGGCAATGTCTGTCCGGCCCTCATAAGGACGATTTACTGGTGAAGATCGACGGGCAGGCCGCGAAAAGCTACGCCTCACAGGGGCAGACCCGGACGGCGGCTCTCTCCTTGAAGCTGGCGGCCCGGGAGATCTTTCAGCAGGACACCGGGGAGTATCCGGTGCTGCTGCTGGACGATGTGCTTTCGGAGCTGGACCCCCGGCGGCAGGAATACGTGCTCAACCGCATCAGCGGCGGGCAGGTGTTCATTACCTGCTGTGAAAACGACCGGCTGGACACGCTGCAGGGCGGCAGGGTGTTCCATATCCGGGACGGGGAGGTGCTGTGAATGGGCTATCTGCACATCGGCATGAACGTGATGGTAGACCCCCGGCGGGTCATCGGCATATTTGACCTGGACAACACCTCTACCTCAAAGCTCACCCGCCGGTTTTTGGACGGCGCGGAGAAGGAGGGCGTGGTGCAGTCCGCCTGCGAGGACATCCCGAGATCCTTCGTGGTGTGCGACCACCCCTATCACCGGCAGATCATCTATCTATCGCAGTTAAATTCCCAGACGCTTTTGAAGCGGGCGCAAGGAAAAGGAGAATAGCACATGGCAGAACTGGAAAGACCCGTGGTGGACACGGAATACAACGCATCGGAAATTCAGGTGCTGGAGGGGCTGGAGGCCGTCCGCAAGCGGCCCGGTATGTATATCGGCTCGACCAGCGCCAGCGGCTTGCACCACCTGGTCTATGAGATCGTGGACAACGCCATCGACGAGGCGCTGGCGGGCTACTGCACGGACATCACCGTGACCATCAACCCCGGCGACACCATCACCGTCACCGACAATGGCCGCGGCATCCCCGTGGACATCCAGGCCCAGACGGGCCGGCCCGCGCTGGAGGTGGTGTTCACCGTGCTCCACGCCGGCGGCAAGTTCGGCGGCGGAGGCTATAAGGTCTCCGGCGGATTGCACGGCGTGGGCGCAAGCGTGGTGAACGCCCTGAGCGAGTGGCTGACGGTGCAGGTACACAAGGACGGCAAGATCTACGAGATGGGCTTCTCCCGCGGCAATATCACCCAGGAGATGAAGGTCGTGGGCGAGACGGATCACACCGGCACAACGGTGACGTTCAAGCCCGACGGGCAGATGTTCGACACGCTGGAATACGACTATGAGACGCTGCACACCCGTATGCGGGAGCAGGCGTTTCTGAACGCGGGGCTGCGGATCACCATCACCGACGCACGGCCCGGCAAGGAGCAGTCGGAGACCATGCGCTACGAGGGCGGCATCCGGGAGTTCGTCACGTTCATCAACCGCAACAAGACGCCCCTCCACGAGGAGGTCATCTATCTCTCCGGCGCGAAGGGCGACAGCACCGCCGAGATCGCCATGCAGTACAACGACGGCTATAACGAGACGCTGGTGTCCTTCGCCAACGACATCCACACGCCGGAGGGCGGTATGCACGAGACGGGCTTCAAGGCGGCCCTGACCCGCGTGCTCAACGCCTACGGCATGAAGTACGGCCTCATCAAGGAGGGCGACAAGGTCTCCGGCGAGGACGTGCGGGAGGGCATCACCGCCGTCATCTCCGTGAAGCTGACGGAGGCACAGTTCGAGGGGCAGACCAAGGCCAAGCTGGGCAACGCCCACATCCGCACGCTGGTGGACGGCATCGTCAACGACCAGCTGGCGGTGTATCTGGAGGAGCATCCGGCGGTGGCCCGCACCATTTTGGACAAGGCCATGACCGCCAACCGCGCCCGCGAGGCCGCACGAAAGGCCCGTGAGTCCATCCGCCGCAAGACGGTGCTGGGCGGCGCGGCCATGCCGGATAAGCTGCGGGACTGCAACGAGAATAACCCCGAGCTGACGGAGCTGTATATCGTGGAGGGCGACTCCGCAGGCGGCAGCGCCACTCAGGGGCGCGACAGCCGCTTCCAGGCCATCCTCCCCCTGTGGGGCAAGATGCTGAACGTGGAGAAGGCCCGCGTGGACAAGGTCTACGGCAACGACAAGCTCCAGCCCGTCATCATCGCCCTGGGCGCGGGTATCGGCGAGGAGTTCGACGAGAACAAGCTGCGCTATCACAAGGTCATCATCATGGCCGATGCCGATGTGGACGGCGCGCACATCCGCACGCTGCTGCTGACGTTTTTCTTCCGCTATATGCGGCCTCTCATCGAGGAGGGGTACGTCTACTCCGCCGTGCCGCCGCTCTATAAGCTGACCCGGGGCAAGACCACCCGCGTGGCCTACTCCGATGAGGAACGCGACCGCGTCTCCGCCGAGATGCGGGGCGACAATCCCAACGTGAAGATCGACATCAGCCGGTTCAAGGGCCTGGGCGAGATGAACCCCCACGAGCTGTGGGAGACCACCATGGACCCCACCACCCGCACGCTGCGGCGCATCACGCTGGACGACGCGGTGAAGGCCGACGCCACGTTCACGGTGCTCATGGGCGAGAAGGTCGAGCCCCGGAAGGAGTTTATCGAGCGCAAAGCACAGTACGCTGTGAATCTGGATTATTAAGGAGGGCTGGAATCTATGAGCAAAAAGCCCCAATACGACCCGGAAGAGATACGCTTCCCCGACCAGCACATTGTGGAGAGCCCCCTTGTGCCGGAGATGGAGCAATCCTATATCGAGTACGCCATGTCCGTCATCGTGGGCCGCGCCCTGCCCGACGTGCGGGACGGCCTGAAGCCCGTACACCGGCGTATCCTCTACGCCATGTACGAGGACAACCTGACCTCCGACCGCCCGTTCAAGAAGTCCGCCACCTGCGTGGGCGACGTGCTGGGCCGCTATCACCCCCACGGTGACGCCTCCGTGTATGACGCGCTGGTGCGTCTGGCGCAGGATTTCTCCATGCGCTATATGCTGGTGGACGGCCACGGCAACTTCGGTTCGGTGGATGGCGACCCCCCTGCGGCCTACCGTTACACCGAGGCCCGGCTGAGCAAGATCTCCAACGAGATGCTCCGGGACATCGACAAGGACACGGTGGACTGGGACCCCAACTTTGACGAGAGCCGGAAAGAGCCCCGCGTGCTGCCCTGCCGCTTCCCCAACCTGCTGGTGAACGGGTCAAGCGGTATCGCCGTGGGCATGGCCACCAACATCCCGCCCCACAACCTGCGGGAGGTCATCGGCGCGTGCATCTGCGTGCTGGACGACCCCAACGCCACCCTCAGCGACCTGATGGAGCACGTGAAAGGCCCGGACTTCCCCACCAAGGGCATCATCATGGGCCGCAGCGGCATCCGCGCCGCCTACGCCACCGGCCGCGGCA
>USNH01000085.1 GCA_900556015.1 uncultured Eubacteriales bacterium
AAAAAGTTAACAATAAAAGTCAAAGAAAGTCAAATTTACCTATTGACAAAGTAGGACAGAGGGTGTATCATACGTTCAAAGGTCAAAGAAAGGCAAAGTCAAAAAGGAGGCGATCGCCGCATGGGTATTTCCGATATTATCGCCGGGTTCATCCAGCAGGAGCTGGACAACGCCGGCGGCGCGCTGGAGCTCCAGCGCAGTGACCTGGCCCAGCGCTTCAACTGCGTGCCCAGTCAGATCAACTACGTGATGTCCACCCGGTTCTCCCCGGAGCACGGGTACATCGTGGAGTCGCGCCGGGGCGGCGGCGGCTACATCCGCATCACGCGGGTGCAGGTGGATCGTCAGACGCTGCTGATGCACGTCATCAACTCCGTGGGCGACACGCTGGACAGCCGCAGCGCACGGGCCATCGCCCAGAACCTGGTGGACGGCGAGGCCGTCAGCCACGAGCTGGGGCAGGCGCTGCTGTCCGCCACCGGGCCGCGAGCCTTACAGGCTGCGCCGCCGGAGTGCCGCGACGCGCTTCGCGCCGCCATCTTCAAGCAGATACTCATCCATTCGGTTTGATTTTTTCACAAGGAGGCTACGATTATGAAATGTGATCGCTGCGGTAAGAACGATGCTACGTTCTATTATAAGAGCAATATCAACGGACGTGTCACCGAGACACATCTGTGCCAGGACTGTGCCCGTCAGATGGGCTATGCCGAGCCGATGGCCAGCCGCATGGGCGGCTGGTTCGACGACGACTGGTTCTCCCGTCCCTTCAGCCTGTTTGAGCCGCTGTTCGGCGGCCTGGGCAGCCGGATGCTGACGGAGTTCCCCCAGCCCGTCAACGTGCTGGAGCAGGCGCAGACCGCCGACGAGAAGGCGGACGACGGGCTGCTGCCCAAGGAGGAGGCCGCCGGTCTGGCGCTGGAGCGCAAGCGCAACGCGCTGCGTACCCAGCTCCACAACGCGGTGGAGGAGGAGCGGTATGAGGACGCCGCCAAGCTCCGGGATGAGCTGAAGTCCCTCAGCGCCTAAGGGCGCACGATCCCCATTCACACATTGAGAGGAAGTGTTTTTTATGTCTGAGAATAAATTCACCCCCCGTGCAGAGGAAGCTCTGCGTTTGAGCCAGGAGGCCGCCGAGGAGCTGGGCCACGGTTACGTGGGCTCTGAGCACCTGCTGCTGGGCCTGATCCGCGAGGAGGAGGGCATCGCGCACCGGGTGCTGTCCGAGTTCGGCGTTACCGATGAGATGGTGTGCTCCGTTTTGCAGCGCAGCGTGGGACATGGCGTGTCCGGCGCTGCCCCCAGCCAGGGGCTGACGCCCCGGGCCAAGAGCGTGGTGGAGCTGGCCGTATCCGAGGCCTCCCGCATGGGCAGCGGCTATATCGGCACGGAGCACCTGCTGATGGGGCTGCTCCGTGAGGGCGGCAACATGGGTCTGCGTATCCTGCGTACCATCGGCGTTGACCCCAATAAGATGTACAGCGCCGTGCTGAAGAAGCTGAACGACGCCTCCGCCAAGACTGTGCCCAGCGGCGGCAGCGCCGCCGCCCGTGACGGCGACAAGAAGGTCGGCAAGGCACTGGCGGAGTTTACCCGCGATTTGACCGAGGCCGCCCGCTCCGGCAAGCTCGACCCCGTTATCGGGCGGGAGAAGGAGATCCAGCGGGTCATTCAGATCCTGTCCCGCCGCACGAAGAACAACCCCGTGCTCATCGGTGAGCCCGGCGTGGGCAAGACAGCCATCGCCGAAGGGCTGGCCGAGCGCATCGCCTCCGGCGACGTGCCGGAGGAGCTGCTGGATAAGAGGGTGCTGTCCCTTGATCTGAGCGGCATGGTGGCCGGCACGAAGTACCGGGGCGAGTTCGAGGAGCGCATCAAGAACACGCTGGACGAGGTCAAGAAGGACGGCAACATCATCCTGTTCATCGACGAGCTGCACACCATCGTGGGCGCAGGCTCTGCCGAGGGCGCGGTGGACGCCGCCAACATCATCAAGCCCGCACTGGGGCGCGGCGAGATCCGCGTTATCGGCGCGACCACCCTGAACGAGTACCGCAAGTACATCGAGAAGGACGCCGCGCTGGAGCGCCGCTTCCAGCCTGTCACCGTGGGTGAGCCCACCCCGGAGGCCACGCTGGAGATTTTGAAGGGTCTGCGGGACAAGTACGAGGCGCACCACAAGCTGTCTATCACCGATGAGGCGCTGGAGGCCGCCGTGCAGCTCTCGAAGCGCTATATCGGCGACCGCTTCCTGCCGGACAAGGCCATCGACCTGATGGACGAGGCCGCGTCTCAGGTGCGTATGGACGCTGAAAGCTCCTCCCCCGACCTGAAGGCGCTGGAGGAGAAGATCTCCACCCTGCACCGGGAGAAGGCGGAGGCTATCGCCGCCCAGGACTACGAGAAGGCCGCCCAGCTGCGGGATATTGAGAAGAACTATCAGGATCAGGTGGACATCGAGCGGGAGAACTGGCGCAAGCAGATGGCCCAGAACCGGGGCAGCGTCACCGCTGATGACGTGGCCAAGGTGGTGGCCGGCTGGACCGGCATCCCCGTCACCCGCCTGACCGAGGACGAGAGTATGCGCCTGCTGAAGCTGGAGGAGAAGCTCCACCAGCGCGTGGTGGGGCAGGATGACGCTGTGGCCGCCGTGGCCAAGGCCATCCGCCGCAGCCGTGTGGGTCTGAAGGACCCCAAGCGGCCCATCGGCTCGTTCCTGTTCCTCGGCCCTACCGGCGTGGGCAAGACCGAGCTGTGCAAGACGCTGGCTGAGGCCATGTTCGGCGACGAGAACGCCATGGTGCGTATCGATATGTCCGAGTACATGGAGAAGCACACCGTCTCCCGCCTGATCGGTTCGCCTCCCGGCTATGTGGGCCACGAGGAGGGCGGCCAGCTCACCGAGAAGGTGCGCCGTAAGCCCTATTCCGTGGTGCTGTTCGACGAGATCGAGAAGGCCCACCCCGACGTGCTGAACGTGCTGCTGCAAATTCTGGATGACGGGCAGATCACCGATGCCCACGGGCGTAAGGTGAATTTCGAGAACACCGTTATTGTCATGACCTCCAACGCCGGGTCGGACAGCAAGTCCGCCGGGGCGGTGGGCTTTGGCGGCAGCGCCGACGACCAGGGGCGGGAGCGCACCATGAAGGCCCTGCGGGACTTCCTGCGCCCGGAGTTCCTGAACCGGGTGGACGAGATCGTCTGCTTCAACCACCTGACGAGGGAGAATTTCTCCGGCATCGCCCGCATCATGCTGGACGAGCTGAAGACCAGCCTGAGCGAGAAGGGCTTCGCCTTCCGCTATGATGACGCGCTGGTGGACTATTTGGTGGAGAAGTCCTACTCCCTGACCTACGGGGCGCGCAACCTGCGCCGCCTGATCCAAAAGGAGCTGGAGGACCCCATGGCCGCCCGCATCATCGACAGCTTCGAGCATCCCATCGCCCAGATCAGCGCCACCGCCCAGGACGGCGCGGTGCAGCTCTATACACTGTGAGGTGACATCCATGCTGTTTCGCAAGGACATCGACCCCCGCTGCGCCTATTGCGCCCGGGGCAGCCGTATCGGCGAGGACAAGGTGGCCTGTGTCAAGCGGGGCATCGTCGCGCCGGAGTACCACTGCGCCGCGTTCGTCTACGACCCGCTGCGCCGCGTGCCGCCCCGGCCCATGAAGCTGGATACGGACAAGCTGACAAGCGAGGATTTTGAGATCTGAACGGAGAAAACGCTATGCTGCCTGACAAGATTTACGCCGTCTATTTCAGCGGCACGGGAACAACGAAAAAGACCGTCACCCGCATCGCCCGCCGGCTGGCGGACGGGCTGGGCGCGGCCTATGAGGAGTACGACTATACACTGCCCGATGCGCGGCAGCGGGCGCTGACCATCCCTGCCGGGGCACTGGCGGTGGTGGGCTGTCCCACCTATGCCGGGCGCGTGCCGAACCTGCTGATGCCGTACCTGCGGGATATGGTTCGCGGCGGCGGGGCACTGGCCCTGCCGGTGGTGCTGTTCGGCAACCGCAATTACGATGACGCGCTGATGGAGCTGTCCCAGCTGCTGACGGCGGGCGGGTTCACCTGCGTCGGCGGCGGGGCGTTCGTGGGGGAGCACAGCTTCTCCCGCACGCTGGGCGCGGGTCGTCCAAACGGGGCGGACGAGGCGGAGATGGATGCGTTTGCCGATGGACTAGCCGCCAAGCTGCGGGCCGGAGACACCGCCGCCGTCACCGTAGGCGGCTGTGACCCCATCCGGCCCTACTACACGCCCCGCGACCGCCACGGAAACCCCATCAACATCCTGAAGGTCAAGCCCAAAACGGACATGAGCAAATGCGGCGGCTGCGGCTGGTGCGCCGCACACTGCCCCATGGGCAGCATCGATCCAACGGACGTGTCGCAGGTAAACGGCGTATGCATCAAGTGCTGTGCCTGCGTCAAGGGCTGTCCCACCGGGGCGAAGTATTTTGACGATCCGGGCTATCTCTACCACAAGAGCGAGCTGGAGGAGGTCTATGCCCGCCCCGCGAAGAATGAAGCCTTTCTGTGACATAGGAGTCTATACCGTATGAGATACCCCTACTTACTGTTTGATGCCGATAACACGCTGTTCGATTTCGACCGCAGCAACCGGGTGGCGTTCAACGCCGTCTGCGCTGCCTTCAGTTTGCCGGATGATGACGAGACGTTTGCCCTCTACGAGCGCTGCAACAACGCCATGTGGGCCGCCTTCGACCGGGGGGAGTGTACCAAGGATTTCCTGGTGGTGCAGCGTTTCCGCAATTTCCTGGCCGCGCTGGGTGTGGAGCGTGATCCGGCGGCCTGCAATCAACTGCACCTGCACACGCTGGAGCAGCAATCCTATCTGCTGTCCCACGCAGAGGAGGTCTGTCGGGAGCTGAGCCGCAGCCATAAGCTGTACCTCGTCACCAACGCCGTGGCCTCCGTGCAGCGCAGCCGGCTGGGGCGGAGCGTCATCCGGCCCTACATCAGTGACGCGTTTATCAGCGAGGAGGCTGGCGCGGCCAAGCCCGACCCGGCGTATTTTGATTATGTGTTCGCCCGGATCGGCGGTATCACCAAGGAGAACTGCATCGTTATCGGCGACAGCCTGTCCAGCGACATCCGCGGCGCGAACAACTACGGCCTGCCCTGCTGCTGGTATGACCCGAAGAACAGCCCCGCGCCCGCCGACCTGCGAATAGACTACCGCATCACCGACCTGCGCCAGCTGTACGATATTGTAGGTTGAGAGCAGAGGAAAGCCGCCGCAGGGCGGCGTTCCTCTGCTGTGGGAGACGTTGCAGAAATAAGGGGTGCTTATCACAAAGCGGCTGTCATG
>USNH01000086.1 GCA_900556015.1 uncultured Eubacteriales bacterium
GGGCGCTGTGCAGCTACTGTGCCCAGCTGGTGGTGCCGCTGGCGGTGCTGGTGGCGGTGATGCTGGCGGACTATGTCACCGGCATGGCAAAGGCCTGGAGCACCGGGGCGCTGTGCTCACGCACCGGCGTAAGGGGCATTGTGAAGAAGGTGGGCTATCTGGTGGTGGTCGGCGCGGCGGGCGTGGCCGACTGGCTCATCCGCTACGGGCTGGCCCAGGCGGGGATCGAGGTAGAATTTGACTTCCTGCTGGCCGCCATGGTGATCATTTGGCTCATCATCAACGAGCTGATCTCCATTTTGGAGAACGTGGCGGCGCTGGGCGGGCCTGTGCCGGTGTTTCTCGCCAAGCTGCTGGCGCGGCTGAAGAACACGGTGGAGAAGAAAGCGGAGGGGGACGAGCATGGAGATACTTGAGCAGACGTATACCTGGGCCGCGCCGCTGACGCGGCGCAGCGTCACGCGGCGCATCATCCTGCACCACGCGGCGGCGGTGACGTGTACCGCCCAGCAGATACACCAGTGGCACTTGGCCAACGGCTGGGCCGGCATCGGCTATCACTTTTTTGTGCGGAAGGACGGGCGCATCTATCGAGGCCGTCCGGAGGAAACGGTGGGCGCACACGCGGGGAACAACAACTACGACAGCATCGGTATCTGCTTTGAGGGCAGCTTCGACCGGGAGCAGATGAACGAGGTGCAGCGCACCGCCGGTGCGGAGCTGGTGGCCTATCTGAAGCAGAAGTACGGCATCACCACCGTGCAGCGGCACAGAGACGTGAACGCCACCGGCTGCCCCGGCGGGAACTTCCCCTTTGAGGCCATCGCCAACGGCGGCGCGAAGGCATCTGCTCCGGCGCAGACGGTGCGGACGGCCAACGACACGGCGGTGACGCTGCCGCTGCTGACCAAGGGCAGCAGCGGCAACACGGTGTGGTCGGTGCAGGCGCTGCTCAACGGGCTGGGCCACAATGCCGGGACGGCGGACGGCCTGTACGGCGACAACACCGCCGGGGCGGTGAAGCGCTTTCAGCTGGCCAACAGCTTGGCGGCGGACGGCATCGTGGGACGGGACACCTGGCACAGGCTGCTGGGGGTCTGACGGCAAAATGTGACAACATTCGGTATAATTCGACAGAAAAATTGCGGATAGTATTCAAAGCAAGGGCCGCCGGGAGACCGGCGGCCCTTGTTTTTTGCCTCACACCACCGCGTCCACGGGGATGCGCTGGCGGTTTACCTGCACCCAGTGGACGCGGACGTCGCCGCCGGGCTGCTGGGTGGCGCAGAAGCCCACGCCGTCCATCTGCCCCTCCACCGGCACGCCGCCCGCGCCGAACAGCGCCGCGAAGCGGCGGATGTAGCCCAGCAGGTCGCGGATGGTGCGGATGGGCAGATCCGGGGCGAGGTAATCGAAAAACTTATACATGGCTTGACCTCCTATATAATAGTGTGTGGCTTCTTTCCTTCACTGTGACCAGTGTACCAGGAGTTGTGTCCCGAAAAACGGACAGTTTTCGTTAGGGTTGTGCTTTTTTCCGATTTGTGATACAATAGCCGCAAGAATGAGACCGGCACTGGAGGTGGGCTTATGACAGAGCAGACCGCGCCCCAATTAGCGCCCCGCGACCGCTGCACCGGCTGCGCCGCGTGCTGCAACGGCTGCCCCAAGGGGGCGATCCGCATGGAGGCGGATCGGGAGGGCTTTCTGTACCCCCAGGTAACGGACGGCTGTGTGCAGTGCGGGCACTGCACGCACATCTGCCCCGTTCTGAAGCAGCGCGAGCCGAGAACCGAGCCGGCGTGCTTCGCCGTGTGGAGCGGCGACAGCGAGCTGCGCCGCCAGTCCACCGCCGGAGGCGCGTTCATCGAGCTGGCCCGCTATGTGCTGGAGGGCGGCGGCGTGGTGTTCGGCGCGGCGCTGGACGAGGCGCTGCGGGTGGTACACATCGCCGTGAAGAACCTGCACGACCTGCCCCGCTTGCAGGGGGCGAAGCCGATACAGAGCGACATGGGCGAGTCGTACCAGCAGGTGCGGCTGTACCTGGATCAGGGGCGGCAGGTGCTGTTTTCCGGCACGCCCTGTCAAGTGGACGGCCTTTACCGCTATTTAGGAGAGCACCCGGAGCGGCTTTTGACCTGCGATGTGGTGTGCGGCGGCGTGTGCAGTCCCGGCGTGTGGGAGAAGCTGGTGCGCTCCATGGCCTACGTGAAGCAGTCCAGGCCGCTGCGGGTCACGTTCAGCGGCAAGCTGGCCGGTGACAGCCAGCGGCGCTTCCGGGTGGAATTTGAGGGCGGCGGCCACTACGACGCGCCGCTGACCAAATCGGAGCTGGGCCGGGGCATCACACGGGGGCTGTTCATGCGGCCCGCCTGCCACACCTGCCCGTACACCTCCACCGACCGGCCCGGAGACGTGACGCTGGGCGTGCTGAAAAGCGAAAGCCTTTCACAGGAGGAGCGGCGGCTGGGCGTGTCGCTGCTGCTGATCAACTCCGCTAAGGGGGCGCAGGTGTTCGACACACTGCCGCTCCAGTGGAAGCGGTGCGATCTGAAGGAGGCCGTGGCCGCCGATGCGGCGCTGCGGACGCCGGCGGCGGTATCGCCGGATCGGGCACGGTTTTTCGAGGCGCTGGAGCATGAGCCGTTCCGGCAGGTCTGCGGGCGGTTTCTGTCGCTGCTGCAGCCCCGGGAAAAGGCGGCGGGCAAGCCGCTGAAGGAGCTGCTGCGCCTGCCCTGGAAGAGGGAGAAGAAATGACGAAAACGCTGCTGCACACCTGCTGTGCGCCCTGCTCCGTGGCCTGTATCCAAATGCTGCGGAGCGAGGGCATCGAGCCGGTGTCCTATTGGTACAACCCTAACATCCACCCCTACCAGGAGTACAAGGCCCGGCGGGACACGCTGATGGCCTACGCGCCCTCCGTGGGCGTGGAGCTGATCGTGCAGGAGGACTACGGTCTGCGGCAGTTCTGCCGCGCCGTGGCGGAGGACATAGACCACCGCTGCGGCAAGTGCTACGGGCTGCGGCTGGAGCAAACGGCCCTCTACGCGGCGGAGCACAGCTTCGACAGCTTCACCAGCACGCTGTTCGTCAGCCCCTATCAGAACCACGAGCTGCTGCGGCAGGTGGCGGAGGACATGGCGTCGCGGTACGGCGTAGCGTTCCTGTACCGGGATTTCCGCCCCGGCTTCCGCCAGGGGCAGCAGGAGGCCCGGGAGCTGGGGCTGTATATGCAGAAATACTGTGGGTGCGTGTTCAGCGAGGAGGAGCGCTACGCAAAGCAGCTGGCGCGGGACATGGCCCAGCCGGAAAAACATCTGTGAGAATACACAACACGAACGAGGAGGTCTTGTGATGAGATTGCTGTTTCAGGGCGGCTCGGTGGTAACGGGCCAGGGCGTACGCCGCGCCGACATACTGGTGGAGGGAGAGAAGATCCTGGACGTGTGCCGGGACATCCCGCCCATCGGGGCGCAGGTGGTGGACGTGTCCGGGATGCTGCTGTTTCCGGGGTTCATCGACGCCCACACCCATTTCGATCTGGACGTGTGCAACACCACCACGGCGGACGATTTCGCCAGCGGTTCGCGGGCGGCGCTGCGGGGCGGCACCACCACCATCATCGACTTTGCCTGCCCCAATAAGGGCGAGACGCTCCACGATGGGCTGCGGCTGTGGCACGAGAAGGCGGACGGCAAGTGCGCCTGCGACTACGGCTTCCACATGACCATCGATGACTGGAACGACACCATCGAGAGTGAGATCGACGATATGTACGCCGAGGGCATCTCGTCCTTCAAGATGTATATGACGTACCCGGCCATGATGATCGGCGATGAGCTGATGTATAAGGCGCTGAAGAAGCTGAAGGAAAAGGGCGGCATCTGCGGCGTACACTGCGAGAACGCCGGGGTCATCGACGCGCTCATCGCCGAAAAGAAGGCAAAGGGCGAGAACGGCGTACACTGCCACCCGGAGACCCGCCCCGACTTTTTGGAGGCCGAGGCCGTCAGCCGCCTGCTGCGTATCGCCGAGGCGGTGGACATCCCGGTGGTCATCGTCCACACCACCAACATCCAGGCGCTGGACGAGGTGGCCAACGCCCGCTGGCGGGGACAGAAGGTGTTCGTGGAGACGTGCCCCCAGTACCTGGTGCTGGATGACAGCGTGTATTACAACGAGGACTGGTTACAGGCGGCCAAGTACGTCTGCTCCCCTCCCATCCGCAAGGCGGAGGATCGGGACGCGCTGTGGCGGGCCATCCGCCGGGGCGAGGTGCAGACCGTGTCCACCGACCATTGCAGCTTTACCACAGAGCAGAAGCTGGCGGGCCGGGACGATTTTACCGCCATTCCCGGCGGCATTCCCGGCGTGGAGACACGGGGCGAGCTGATCTACACCTTCGGCGTGGCCCGGCGGAAGATCCGCCTGCGGGATATGTGCCGCGTGCTGGCGGAGAACCCGGCCAAGCTGTACGGCCTCTATCCCCGCAAGGGCGTGCTTGCTCCCGGCTCTGACTCGGACATCGTGGTGTACGACCCCAACGCCGACCACGTGATCCGCGCCGAGGACATGGTGGGCGCGGCGGACTACAACCCCTATGAGGGCGTGGTGACCAGGGGCTCGATCCGGCAGGTATGGCTGCGGGGCAAGCCCGCCGTCTCCTCCGGGAAGGTGCTGGCCGGGCCGGATGGCAAATACCTGGTGCGGGGCAAGTGCCAGCTGTGAGGCGGGAGGACGCGAACGATGCTGGACAAGACATTGGGCTATATCCTCTGCTGCCAGTCGCCGGGGCTGTTCGTGCTGGCGCTGCTGCTGTTGGTGCTGTTTCTCGGCGGGCGCAGCCACAAGGTGAAGTCGTTTTTCCGCCTGCTGCTGTGCATCCTGTGCGCCGGCGGCGGCGTGGCGCTTTACTTTTTGGGCATCTATAAGGAGTATTTCACCATCCGGGACTTCTTCCACATCCGGCCCGCCGGCTGGGTGGGGCTGGTCATCGCGGCGGTCATCGTGGTGCTGACGGCGGTGCGGGCGTTCCTCGCCGCCGCCGATGCACGGCGGGAGCAGAAGGCCGCCGCACGGGCGGAGAACCAGCGCATCGCCCAGGAGAAGGAGGCAGAGGCCAAAGCCGCGGCGGAGGCCGAGGCCGAGGCGGAAGTCCCCGCGCCGGAGACGGCGCAGACGTCGGACACGCCGGAGGAGGCAAAGGCGGAGGAAACAGCCGTATAACGCAATAACACGCAAGGGCGCGGCCTGTGGCCGCACCTTTGCGTGCAGCTTGTCGATAAACCTATCCTGTCATTCCGAGGAGCACCCCAAGGGTACTTGCTTCGC
>USNH01000087.1 GCA_900556015.1 uncultured Eubacteriales bacterium
CTACTGCACGTCGCTCACGCCGGAGGGCGTCGGCGTTCATGCCGAAAAAATCGGCGGCACGACGGATATCTCTGCCGGTCAGCTTATCGACCGGACGGGGAAGCTGCTTGGCCTGCGCTTTCCGGCGGGGAAGGCGCTTGATGCGCTGAGCAGGGAAGCGGAAAACGACGATTTTTTCCGCGTAAAGGTCAATGGAACGGAATTTTCCCTCTCCGGTGTACAGAATAAGGTCGAGCAGTATCAAAAATCGCCCGCCGAAACTGCGCGGTTTGCGCTGCTGACACTGATCGACGCGATCCTCCGCGCGACGAAGAACGCATTGAAGCAGTATCCCGGCTGCGCGGTCGTTTTTGCGGGCGGCGTTGCGTCGAATTCGATGCTGCGGCAGCGGTGCGACGGGCTGCCGGCGATCTTCTGCCCACCGCAGTACGCAACGGACAATGCACTGGGCATCGCGGTGCTGACATGGAGGGCGCTCAATGCAGCAAATGGTTTATGAGGTTTCGCAGATCAACGAATACCTGCGGCTCAAGTTTGAAGAAGATGATTTTTTAAGTGACGTTCTCCTGCGTGGAGAGATCAGCAATTACAAGGTCTATCCCTCCGGACATCACTACTTTACCCTGAAGGACAGCCAGTGCAGTCTGAAGTGCGTTATGTTCAGGGGCAGCGCCGCGCGCCTGCGCTTCCGCCCGGAAAACGGTATGCAGGTTATCGCCTCCGGCCGTATCAGCGTCTATCCCCGCGACGGCGCCTACCAGCTGTACTGTACCGGCCTGACGCCCGAGGGCGCCGGCGACCTGAGTGTGGCCTTTGAGCAGCTGAAGGAAAAGCTGCGGAAGGAGGGCCTGTTTGACGAGACCCATAAAAAACCCCTGCCGCCATATCCCCGGCGCATCGCCATCGTCACCTCCCCGGCAGGCGCGGCGGTCCACGACATGATCCGCATCCTCCGCCGCCGCTATCCCATCGCCAAGGTCCTTCTGCTGCCCGTTCGCGTGCAGGGAACTGAGGCCCCGGCGGAGATCGCCGGCGCCATCCGTTACGCCAATGCCCACGGCCTGGCCGATGTGCTCATCACCGGCCGCGGCGGCGGTTCGCTGGAGGACCTGTGGGCCTTTAACGACGAGCGCGTGGCCCGCGCCATCTACGACTCGGATATTCCCGTCATCTCGGCGGTGGGCCACGAGCCGGACGTGGCCATCAGCGACTTCGTAGCGGACCGGCGGGCCTCCACGCCCTCCAACGCCGCCGAGATCGCCGTGCCGGACATGGCCGAGCTGCTGCGGACGCTGGATGCCGCCCATTCCCGCATGACACAGTCGATACGCCGCGATATCGCCGCCCATTCCCGCCGTTTAGAGTCCCTGTCGAAAAAACGCGTCCTCACGGACCCGACCGCTTACCTGGCGGACCGCCGCCAGGATGTGGACCATATGACCCACCGACTCTGCGCCGCCATGCGCGGATCGACGGACGATCAACGCCGCCGCTTCGGCGCGCTGGCCGCATCGCTGGATGCCCTCAGCCCATTGAAGGTCCTGGGCCGCGGCTACGCACTGGCTCAGCGGCCGGACGGCACAGTGCTCCGCAGCGCCGACCAGGCGCGGATAGGGGAGACCCTGCGCCTGCGGCTGGCCGACGGCGCCCTGCGGTGCCAAGTAAAGGAAAAGGAGAACGAACATGGCAGCAAAAAAGACGTTTGAAGAGAATATGTCCCGGCTGGAGGAGATCGTCTCCCTGCTGGAGCGGGGAGACGCCCCCCTGGATCAGGCCATGGCGCTGTTTGAGGAGGGGACGAAGCTGGTGAACCAGTGCCGCAAGGAGCTGGACACGGCGGAGCAGAAGGTGGTCAAGCTGGCCAAGGGCGCGGACGGTGCGCCTGTGGAGAGCGATTTTACGGCGGAGGAATGACGGATGGACTACGAAGGAAGATATGAGACGTACCGCGTGGCGGTGGAGACACACCTGAACGGCCTGTTTGCCGGCAGCGCGCCCTACGGGCAGCTGTATGAGGCCATTCGGTACAGCCTGCTGGCGGGCGGTAAGCGTATCCGCCCGGTGCTGACGCTGGAGTTTGCCCGGCTGGGCGGTATTGACTGGCGCTTGGCGCTGCCCTATGCCTGTGCGCTGGAGTTGGTGCACAACTACTCTCTGATCCACGACGACCTGCCCTGCATGGACGATGACGACCTGCGGCGGGGCAAGCCCACCAACCACAAGGTCTACGGCGAGACGCTGGCCATTCTGGCCGGTGACGCTATGCAGCCGGAGGCGTTCCGGCTCATCGCCCAGGCGGAGGGACTGTCCGCAGAGAGCCGCATCGCGGCGGTGGAGGTGCTGGCCAAGGCCGCCGGAGCGGACGGCATGGTGGGCGGACAGGTGCTGGACACGGTGTATGACGTGATGGACGCGGAGGGACTGACGTTCCTGAACCGGCTCAAGACCTGCGCCATGATCTCCGGCGCGGCGGAGCTGGGCTGTGTGGCCGCCGGAATGGACGAAGAAAAGCGGCGGCAGGCCCGCGAGTTCGGCGATAACCTCGGCCTGGCGTTCCAAATTCGGGACGACATTCTCGATGTGGAGGGCAGCGAGGACGTGTTCGGAAAGCCCATCGGCTCGGACAGGGAGGAGGGCAAGGTCACGTTTGTGGACGTGAAGGGCTTGGCCGCCTGCCAGCAGGCGGTGGAGGACTACACAGCTGCGGCCAAGGCGGCTATCGCGGACTGGGAGGGCAACGAGTTCCTGCTGGAGCTGGCCGACCGCATGGTAAAGCGTGTAAAGTAAATACGCCTGTCAGCGAAGTTATACAGTCGAAAACGACGCCCGGAGGAGTCTCCGGGCGTCGTTTGTCACGGTCATTCACTTTTCGGGTCGCTGCCGTAGTCGCACAGGGGGCGCAGGGGACATTCACCGCAGTTGGGCTTGTGGGCCTTGCACAGGGCGCGGCCATGGAGCACCATGCGGTGGCAGAAGTTGTTGGCCTCCTCCGGCGGCAGTACCCGGCGGAGCTGCCGCTCCACCTTCAGCGGGTCTTTGCTGCCGTCTGTCAGGCCCAGGCGGCCTGTGATGCGGATGCAGTGGGTATCGCAGACATAGCCGTCCTTGCCGTAGATGTCGCCCAGGATCAGGTTGGCGGTCTTGCGGCCTACGCCGGGCAGGGACAGGAGGTCGTCCATGTTGTCGGGCACTTTGCCGCCGAAGCGCTCCAGCAGCATTTGTGCGGAGGCCACGATGTCCCGGGCCTTGGCGCGCCAAAAGCCGCAGGACTGGACGTATGTACCCACCTCGTCCACGTCGGCGGCGGCAAAGGATTCCAGCGTGGGGTAGCGGGAAAACAGGGCGGGCGTGACCAGGTTCACGCGGGCGTCGGTGCACTGGGCCGCCAGCCGGACGGAGAACAGCAGCTCGTAATCCTTGCCGTAGTCCAGCGAACACAGAGCGTCCGGGTACAGCTTTTTCAGCGCGTCTATGATGGCGGAGACCTGCGCTTGCGATTTCATTCCACATCACCTCACGCCTATTGTATCAGATGTTGCAGAAAAAGGCAATCCGTGCTATAATACATAAATATGATTCACGGGGAGGTGTCGCCATGCGGCCACTGGCAGACGAAATACGGCCACAGACCTTGGATGAGGTGTGTGGGCAGCGCCATTTGCTGGGCGAGGGAGCGCTGCTGCGGCGGCTCATCGAGAACGGCACGGACACCAACCTGATCTTCTACGGGCCGTCCGGCACAGGCAAGACCACGGTGGCCAACATCATCGCCAAGCGGGCGGAGAAAACGCTGTACTACCTGAACGCCACGACGGCCTCCTTGCAGGACGTGAAAAACGTCATTGGCGATGTGGACACCATGCTCGCCCCCAACGGCGTGCTGCTGTATTTGGACGAGATCCAGTACTTCAACAAGAAGCAGCAGCAAAGTTTGCTGGAGTTTTTGGAGAACGGGAAGATCACGCTGATCGCGTCCACCACGGAGAATCCGTATTTTTACATCTACAACGCGCTGCTGTCTCGCTGCACCGTGTTTGAGTTCAAGCCGCTGACGGTGGAGGAGACCGTTCCCGCGGTGGAGCGGGCGCTGCGGATCGAGCAGGAGAGAAGCGCACTGCCGTTTTCGTGGGCGGAGGACGTGCCCAAGACCGTGGCGGCGGGCTGCGGCGGCGATGTGCGGAAGGCGGTCAACGCCGTGGAGCTGCTGTACCGCTCGGCAAAGCCGGCGGACGGCGGATTATATGTGACAAGCGATGACGCTTTACAGCTAAGTCAGCACAGCGCTATGCGGTATGACCGGGAGGGCGACGACCACTATGACCTGCTGTCGGCGCTGCACAAGTCCATCCGTGGCTCTGACCCGGACGCGGCGGTGTACTATTTGGGACGGCTGCTGGTGGCGGGCGATCTGATCTCCCCCTGCCGCCGTCTGCTGTGCGCTGCGGCGGAGGATGTAGGGCTGGCCTACCCGCAGGCTATTATGATTACAAAGGCCTGCGTGGACGCGGCCTTACAGCTTGGCTTGCCGGAGGCGAAGCTGCCCCTGGCGGAGGCGGCGGTGCTGCTGGCCACCGCGCCGAAGTCCAACAGTGCCTGCATGGCCATCGACGCGGCCATGGGCGACATCCAGCGCGGCGCGGTGGGGGAGATACCCCGGCATTTGAAGAACGTCCACGCGGACAGCGCCGGAGCGGAAAAAGCGGCAGCATATAAATACCCGCACAATTACGCCAACCACTACGTAAAGCAGCGGTATCTGCCGGAGACGCTGGGCGAAAAGCGGTACTATGAGTACGGGCCGAACAAAACGGAGCAGGCGGCCAGGCGGTACTGGGACGACATCAAGGGAGGCGCGTAATGGAGCTGAACCTGAACGATATTCTGGAGCTGAAGAAGGAGCATCCCTGCGGCAGCAAGCGCTGGCAGGTGCTGCGGGTGGGCATGGACATCAAGCTGCGGTGCTTGGGCTGCGGGCACGAGGTCATGCAGCCCCGCCGCAAGGTGGAGAAGATGATACGGCGTATCGAGCCGAAGGAGGAGACGACATGAGACCGAAATGGACGAGATATATGGCCATGGGCATCGCGCTGCTGCTGGCCATCGTGATGGCTGTTTCGCTGATCCTGCCCTATATCGGGCTGTGAGGTGAGGCCGTGAAGCATTGCATTATAGCTAAGTATACGGCGGAGGCCTACGCACGGTGGGAAGCGTTGCTGCCCCGCATCCGGGAGATATTCTCCGCGGCGGGGGACATTCCCGGCGTGAGAGGTGCGGAGGTGTTTCCCAACTGCG
>USNH01000088.1 GCA_900556015.1 uncultured Eubacteriales bacterium
CGCTTTCGCGCCGCCTCCCCTGCTCCTATTTGGTGTTTTCGGCGTAGGTGTTATCCACGAGGGCATCGAAGTCCACCCATTGCTCCCGCGTCAGCTCACCGGCCTCGGTCATCACCGTCTCCAGCCGCTCCAGCGCCGCCTTCTCCATCACCGGCGTGCTGTTCCAGGCGTCGATCTGACGGTGGCGGGCCGTGACGGCCTCCAGTGTATCCAGCGAGGTATCCGGGAACTGGGCGGCCATGGCCTCGGCCACCTCCCGGTCGGTGTGGCCACTGATCCACGCCTGCGCCCGGGCGATGGCGTTGGTGAAGCCCTGGATGACCTCCGGGTGGGCGGCCATATAGCTCTGGCTGGCGAAATAGGCGGTGTAGGGGATCTCGCCGGACTGCTCACCGATGGAGCAGAGGATATAGCCGTGGCCCGCCTTCTCCACCTCGGTGGCGGTGGGCTCGAACAGCGTGACGTAGTCACCCTGGCCGCCGGTGAACGCGCCGGCCATCATGGCGAACTGGACGGAGGTGTCCACCACCGCGTCCACCTGGGGCGTGACGCCGTTCTGCTTCATGACGTATTCCAGCGTCATCTCCGGCACGCCGCCCTTGCGCCCGCCCAGGATGGTCTTGCCGCGAAGATCGTCCCAGGTGAAGGCCGCGTCGGTGCGGCCCACCAGGAACGAGCCGTCCCGCTTGGTGAGCTGGGCGAAGATCACCGGCAGGTCATCCTTGCCCTGGTCGTGGATATAGATGCAGCTCTCCGGCCCGGCCAGGCCGATGTCCGCGCCGCCGGACACCACCGCCGTCATCACCTTATCCGCGCCGCCGCCGTTGGTCAGCTCGATGTCCAGCCCCTCGTCGGCGAAAAAGCCCAGCTCCATGGCCACATACTGCGGCGCGTAGAACACGGAGTGGGTCACTTCGTTCAGCCGCACCGTCACCCGTTCGCCGTCTTTCGTTTTTCCGCCGCAGCCCGTGAGCAGCCCCAATACCAGCAGCAGCACACAGACGAGACAACACGTTCCTCTTTTCATGCACGAACCCCCCATAGTTGATTTAAGAATTTTTCCGCCCGCAGCACCAGCAGGTACATCACCACCGCCGCCAGCGCCAGCACCAGGACGCTGGTCATGACCAGGTCCATGTTGAACACCTGCGACCCGTAGACGATGAGATAGCCCAGCCCGGCCTTGGAGACAAGAAACTCACCCATGATGACCCCTACCCAGCTCAGGCCCACGTTCACCTTCAGCGTGGAGAACAGCGTGGGGCAGTTGGCGGGGAACACCAGCAGCCACAGCACCTGACCCTTGGTCGCGCCCATGGTCTGCAAAAGGCGCAGCTTTTCCGGGTCGGTGCTATTGAAACCCGTATACATATTGAGGATGGTGACGATGACGGAGATGGCCAGCGTCATGGTGACGATAGCGCCCGTGCCCGCGCCCATCCAGACGATGAAGATCGGCCCGAGGGCCGTTTTCGGCAGCGCGTTCAGCACCACCAGGTAAGGGTCGGCGATGCGGGCCGCCGTGTCCGACCACCACATCCCGATGGCCGCCGCCGTGCCCAGCAGCGTGCCGGCGGTGAAGCCAATGACCGTCTCCCAGCAGGAGACGGCGATGTGACGCCACAGTTCGCCGGTGGCGGTCATGTGGGTCAGCGTCTGCCATATACGGCTGGGGCAGCTGACGAGAAAGCCATCGCTCCAGCCCCAGCGGCAGCTCAGCTCCCACAGGGCGAACAGCCCTATGAGCAGCGCGGCCTGCCACGTCCGCACCCGCCGCCGCTGGCGGGCCACGCGGGCCAGATACAGCGCCCGGCGGGGTGAAACGGCCTTATCCGCCATGGACATCCAGCTCCTTCCATATAGCGTTGAAAAACGTGTGGAACTGGGGCGTATCCCGGCGCTCCATAGGCGGCAGGGACTTCAGCGCGCCCATGTCGAACACCGCCTTGACCACCGCCGGACGGCGGGACAGCACCACCACACGGTCGGACATACTCACCGCCTCGGCGATGTCATGCGTCACCAGCAGGGCGGTCTTGCCCTCTCGGCGGATGATGTGCCAGATGTCCGCCGACACCGCCAGGCGGGTCTGATAGTCCAGGGCGGAGAACGGCTCATCCAGCAGCAGCGTGGACGGGTCGGTGGCCAGGGTGCGGATGAGGGCGCAGCGCTGGCGCATCCCGCCGGACAGTTGGGCGGGCTTCTTTTTGGCAAAGGACGCAAGACCGTAGCGCTCCAGCAGCGTGCGGACGTGGTCGTAGGCCGCGCCGTCACGCTCCCGCCGTACCCGCAGGCCCAGCGTCACGTTATCCCAGATGCTCCGCCACTCGAAAAGCTGATCCCGCTGGGGCATGAAGCCCACGTTGGCCGCGCCGTCGAAGTCGATGACGCCGCCGCTGAGCTTTTCCAGCCCGGCGATGGCGCACAGCAGCGTGGATTTGCCGCAGCCGGACGGGCCTACCAGGCTGACAAATTCGCCGTCCTCCAGGTCGAAGGACACGTCCCGCACCGCCTCCACCTCCCCGTCGGGGGCCTGATAGCAGGCGGCGGCATGACGGAGATGTATGCTCATATCCTCTGTGACCTCCTGTTGGGAATACTGAGGAGAAAGAACTCCCCAGGCCCATTCTATGCCACAGCGGTCATGACGTGCCACGCGCCCCAGGCCAGCAGCGCCGACAGCGCGGCCTGCACGGCCTTGCCGGCGAAATAGCGGGTCATGGAGAGGCCCGTGCCCTCCAGCACCGAGGCGGTCTGTCCGTGGACCGACAATCCGCCCCAGCCCAGCAGGGCCGCGGCGGTGACGAAGCCGGAACGGGTGGGGCTGAGGCGCAGGATGCCGTTGGTCAGCTCCAAAAAGCCCGCCGCCCAGGGCGGCAGCGCTCCGGTGACGGTCTCCGCCAGGGACAGCAGTACCAAAAAGAACACCACGAAGGCGCAGACACGGCCCATGGCCGACGCTGCCCCCTGCACCGAGGCGAGAAAGGCGGACAGTGGGCTTTGGCGGGACGGGGCGCGGTACGTGCCCGCCTCGGCGGTATGGCGGCCACGGAACAGAACGCCCGCCGCCGCGGCGGCGGTGATGTGGATGAGGTAGAGGTACGCCCCCACCCGGGCGCTGCCGAACACGGTCAGACCCGCCACGCCGATGATAAAGGCCGGGCCGGCGTTGTTGCAGAAGGCCAGCAGGCGCTGGCCCTCGGTGAGGGAGACATCGCCCCGGCGCACCAGCGCCGCCACGGTGGACGCGCCCACGGGGTAGCCGCCGATCATGCCCAGCAGGAAGGCCGCCGCGCCCGCGCCGCCGCAGCAGAACAATGCGCGGAAGGGGCGCTCCAGCACGCGGGCCGCGTCCCCCGCTCCCAGCGACACCAGCAGCGAGGACACGGCGAAAAACGGGAACAGCGCCGGGATCACCGACGTGAGGCACAGCGTCACGCCCCGGCGCACCGCCTCCGCCGCCGCGGCGGCGTTCCACAGCAGCGCCAGGGCCAGCAGGGCCGCCAGCGCCATGACCACCTTTCTCATACCATCACCGAGAACACCCTATGCACGGCGCGGTGCGGCTATTCCCGGCATAGGGACAGGCCGGGGCTGCATAGGTCTGTACGGAAAAGGAGGCGGTGGGGCTTATGGCCAAGCTGACGAGGAAGCTGTCCCAGGTGGGGCAGGAGGCGCTGGAGCGGCTGGAGCTGCCGGTGAACCTGGCCGGGGGCGTGGCCCGCATCGAGCTGCTGGGCAACCGGGAGGTATATATGGACCGGCACTGCGGCGTGCTGGCCTACACCACGGAGAATATCGACGTGAACGGCGGGTCGGTGGTGGTGCGGTTTTTCGGGCGGGAGCTGCGGCTGCTGGTGATGACGGGGCAGGAGCTGCGGATCACCGGGGTGATCGAGCGTATCGAATTGGTGGAGTGAGGTATGTATCGAGGGTTTGTGAATTATCTCCGGGGGCAGACGGTGCTGGAGGTGTCCTGCGCCGCGCCGGAGCGGGTGGTGAACCTGTGCAGCGCCAACGGCGTGCCGTTCTGGAACGTGGTGTGGCTGACGGGAGAGCGGCTGCGGTTCACCACCACGAGGGACGGGGAAAAATACCTGAAAACGCTGGTGGGCCAGCTGGATGCGGAGGTGTCCGTGGTGCGCCGCAGCGGCGCGCCGGAGCTGTGGCGGCGGGTGAAGCGGCGGTATGTGCTGCTGGGCGCGGCGGCGGTGCTGCCGCTGGTGCTGGCGGTGTGCGCCGGGCGGATAGGGGGCTTTGAGGTCAGCGGCAACGACACGGTGTCCACGCCGGAGATATTGCAGGCGCTGGAGCGCTGCGGCGTAGCGGTGGGCACGCGGGGCGTGGGGCTGGATCAGGACGACCTGCGTAACCGGGTGCTGCCGCTGCTGCCGGACGTGGTGTACCTGGCGGTAAACGTGCGGGGCTTCACCGCCCACGTGCAGGTGGTGGAGCGCACCCGCCCGCCCCACCTGTACCGGGACAGCGACGTGCAGAACATCGTGGCGCGCCGGGACGGACTGGTGACGGAGGTGACGGCGCTGGACGGCGCGGCGGCGGTGTCGCCGGGGGACACGGTGACGGCGGGTCAGCTGCTGATCTCCGGGGCGGCGGACTCGCCCAGGGGCGTGCGGCTCATGCGGGCCACGGGGACGGTGCGGGCGCGGACGTGGTACACGCTGACCGTTCCCATCCCGCCGGCGGCGGAGGAACGGGCCGGGGAAAGCGGCCACGTCCTGCGCCTGTCGCTGGACGCGGGACGGCGGCGCATAAAATTCTACGGAGGGGGTAGCGTACCGGGTACGGATTGTGCTAAAATAACAGCGTATCATCCCCTGACCCTGCCCTTTGGCCTGCGGCTGCCCCTTTCCCTGGTGACGGAGCGCATCGTCTCCTACGACACCGCGCCCGCCCGAAATGCGGCGGAGGCGGCACAGCGGGAGGGCGAGGCGCAGCTTCTGCACCAGCTTCAAGAGACCATCGGCGAGGACGGCACGGTGGTGAAAACGGAGTTCAGCCGGGAGGAACGAGGCGGCTGGCTGTACGTGACGCTGCGGGCGGAGTGCGAGGAACAGATCGGCACGGAGGTGCCGCTTATCACAGAATAGATCAAAGACGGGAGGAATGTCCCACTATGGAACAACGTATCGGGATCGAGCGCATGGAGGAGGCCGTGAACCTGTTCGGCTCTTTCGACGAGAACATCCGCCTTTTGGAGACGGAATTTCAGGTGCAGGCGGTGAACCGGGGCGGCGAGATCGTGGTGTCCGGCGA
>USNH01000089.1 GCA_900556015.1 uncultured Eubacteriales bacterium
TGGCCGTTTCTCAGAAAGAGATTGTAGTCATCCAGAAGTCTTTCGACTGGAACCTCGAAAAGCTGCGCGATTTTCTCCATGTGCTTTGGAGAGTAAAAGTCCTTTCCATATTCTTCATAATGAATATAAGTACTTCGGTATATACCGGCGTAGTCAGCTACGTCTCTCTGCCGCAAGCCTTTCTGGTATCGAAGCCAGCGGAGCTTGTCCGCTGTTTCAGTGATTTCGGAGAAGTCCGAGAACTGCAGATTGAACTTTTCTGCATCCTGAAACTTGTGCGGCAGTATCACCGGAAATTGAAGAATTTGTAGCGGGGCTACTTTTACTGAACCTGATATATTGGAAATCAGAATGTAGCAGCGGACTTCCACTTGCGCCAGCAGGCGCCATTTTGCACCAAAAGGTGCCTGTTTTGCTACTTCATCCTCCGATAGTTCCGCTATGTTAGGATAGTATTCTCAATGCACCGTGATGCATAGGTGGTCAGCTTGATATTACGGTCGGGCCGAAAGGTGTTCACCGCCTTGATCAGCCCGATCGTCCCGATGGAGATCAGATCCTCCTGGTCGGCGGTTTGGGTGTAGTATTTCTTAATAATATGCGCCACCAGCCGGAGGTTGTGCTCCACAAGCGTGTTGCGAGCCTCCAGGTCTCCGGCGGCGGCCCGCTCCAGACATTCCCGTTCCCGGGCGGGAGCGAGGGGCTTGGGGAACGACCCCGGTGAGCCGGTAAGGTGCAGGGACAAAAACAGGCTGTTGCACAGCAGAAACAGCGCGGCGGACAGCATGAGACATCGCTCCTTTCGCCCTAACCTATGCGGCGGAGGAATGTCCGTATACGGAGGACAAACTATGAAAATTTGTCGTTGCACTGCCGATGGGGACGTGCTACAATAGTCCTATACGATATAAGGAGGCGCGTTTTATGATCTCCATGGCAATGCTGCACGATGCACAGCGGGTGCTGAAGCCCGTCATCAATCGAACGCCGGTGATCCCCACCAAGGGGCTGGTGCCGGGGTGCGCGTTCTATCTGAAGGCGGACTGCCTGCAAAAAACCGGCGCGTTCAAGCTGCGGGGCGCGTACTACAAGATCGCCACCCTCTCCGACGAGGAGAAGGAACGGGGCGTCATCGCCTGCTCCGCCGGCAACCACGCCCAGGGCGTGGCCTTCGCCGCCCGCGATATGGGCATCAAGGCCACGATATGCATCCCGGAGGGCGCGCCCCTTTCCAAGATCGAGGCCACCCGCAGCTATGGCGCGAACGTGGTCCTCGTCCCCGGCGTGTACGACGATGCCTACGCTGAGGCCGTGCGCCTGCGGGACGAGCAGGGCCTCACCTTCATCCACCCCTTCAACGATTACAGCGTCATGGCCGGCCAGGGCACCATCGGCCTGGAGATTTTGGAGCAGCTGCCGGACGTGGACATGATCTTCGTCCCCATCGGCGGCGGTGGGCTCATCGCCGGCCTCGCCTACGCCGTGAAGAGCCTGAGGCCCGACTGCCGCGTCATCGGCGTGCAGGCCGCCGGCGCGCCCAGCATGGCCGAATCCCTGCGCGAGGGCAAGATCATCACCCTCTCCAGCGTGGACACCGTGGCCGACGGCATCAAAGTCAAGACCCCCGGCGACCTGACGTTCGAGATGTGCCGTCAGTACGTAGACGAGGTGGTGACGGTCAGCGAGGGCGAGATCGCCAGCGCCATCCTGACTGTGCTGGAAAAGCAGAAACTGGTGGCCGAGGGCGCAGGCGCGGTGGGCATCGCCGCCGCCATGTACCACAAGGTCAACACCGAGGGCAAGAAGGTCTGCGCCCTGCTGTCCGGCGGCAACGTGGACGTGACCATGCTGGAGCGCATCCTCACCCGCGGCCTTGCCAAGGAGGGCCGCACGGTGAGTTTGGCCACGGTGCTGCCCGACCAGCCCCACGCCCTGGCCTCGTTCCTGGAGGTGGTGTCCTCTCTGGGCGCGAATGTGCTGGATGTGAACCACGAGCGCCGCAACACCCGCGCCGCCATCGGCTCTTGCGTGGTGAACGTGTCGCTGGAGACCCGGGACAAGGCCCACATTCAGGAGATCTTCACCTCCCTCCGCCGCAAGGGCTACGAGGTGGAGGAGCAATAAAGCGAACAAGGAAAGCCCGCCTTTCGGCGGGCTTTCCTTGTTTCGTTTCCCTTACTTCACGCAGATGGTCTCGATCTCCACCAGCGCACCGCGGGGCAGCGCGCCCACCTCCACGGCGGAGCGGGCGGGGTACTGACCCTCGGTGAAGAACTCGGCGTACACCGCGTTCATGGCGGCGAAATCGCCCATGTTCTGCAAAAACACGGTGGTCTTGACCACGTTGTCCATGGTCAGGCCGGCGGCCTCGAGAATGGCCTTGATGTTGGTCAGCACCTGGCGGGTCTGCTCGGTGATGCCGCCGGGGACGAACTCGCCGGTGGCGGGGTCGAAGGGCACTTGCCCGGAGGTGACGAGGAAGCTGCCGCAGTCGATGGCCTGGGAATACGGGCCGATGGCGGCGGGGGCGTTGGTGGTGGCGATGATCTTCTTCATAGCATGGACCTCCTGATAGTCTTTTCCCGCGTCCGGCGGGCCGGACGGTTTTCTGATACCACTTATACCACGTTTTCGGCGAAATGGCAACTCCCCTTGTGCCGACAGGCCGCGGCTTTTTCCGCTATCGCTTTTTCTGATAATTTATTTTTGCCAATGCGCCCATCTTTTCGCCGTGTCTTTTAGACAATATGTCCAATATATCCCTCTATTTTTCGTAAACAAGCGACAAAACCGGCAGTCTGCACGAAAAATTACCGGCGCTTTTGGCGCATCTGCTATCTATCAAATTTGTAGCCAGCCATAGAATTTCGGCGCTACCACACAACGGGCGGTCTGTGGTACTTTTAACGATAGGAGAATAGCCGCCCCGGCGGTGAAACGACCACTATCATATATAATTTGAGGAGGAACTACCATGCTGCACGAGAATTGCGGTTTCGGCACAAAGGCCATCCACGCGGGCAACGTTAAGGACACCCAGTACGGCGCACTGACCACTCCCATTTTCCAGACCTCCACGTTCGTTTTTGACAGCTGCGAGCAGGGCGGACGGCGCTTTGCCGGCGAAGAGGGCGGCTATATCTACACCCGCCTGGGCAACCCCACCACCACCGTTCTGGAGTCCAAGATCGCGGCGCTGGAGAACGGCGAGGCCTGCGTGGCCGCCGCCTCCGGCATGGGCGCTATCTCCTCCGCGCTGTGGACCGTGGCCGCCGCCGGGAAACACATCGTTGCCGACGGCACGCTGTACGGCTGCACCTTCGCCCTGCTGAACCACGGCATGACCCGCTACGGCGTAGAGGTCAGCTTCGTGGACACCTCCAACCTGGACGAGATCCGTCAGGCGCTGAAGCCCAACACCTGCGCCGTGTATCTGGAGACCCCCGCCAACCCCAACCTGAAGATCGCCGACATCGCCGCCGTGGCGGCGCTGGCCCACGGCTACAACAAGGACATCAAGGTCATCTGCGACAACACCTTCGCCTCCCCCTACCTGCAGCGTCCGCTGGAGCTGGGCGCTGACGTGGTGGTACACTCCGCCACCAAGTACCTCAACGGCCACGGCGACGTGATCGCGGGCTTCGTGGTGGGCTCTGCCGAGTTCTGCACCCAGGTGCGTATGTTCGGCCTGAAGGACATGACCGGCGCGGTGATGGACCCCTTCTCCGCCTTCCTGATCCTCCGCGGCCTGAAGACGCTGGAGATCCGTATGCAGAAGCACTGCGCCAACGCCCACGCCGTGGCGGAGTTCCTGTATAACCACCCCGCCGTGGACAAGGTGTACTATCCCGGCCTGGTGGATCATCCCGGTCACGACATCGCACGCCGTCAGATGAGCGATTTCGGCGGTATGCTGTCCTTCGAGGTCAAGGGCGGGCGTGCCGCCGGCGTGAAGCTGGTGAACTCCCTGCACCTGGTGACGGTGGCCGTGTCCCTGGGCGATGCTGAGACGCTGATCGAGCATCCCGCGTCCATGACCCACTCCACCTACACCGAGGAGGAACTGGCCGCCTCCGGCATCGCCGCCGGCCTCATCCGCCTGTCCGTGGGCCTGGAGAACGCCGAGGACATCATCGCCGATTTGAAGCAGGCGCTGGATCAGCTGTAAGCCAACATAAGAAAACGTACTTTGGGGGACGCGGCCTGTGCCGCGTCCCCCGCTTTTTGGCGCTATGTGGATAAATTAACGAGAAAAGTGGGCAGGTTTTCCTTGCTTTCCCGGTTTTTTTGATATACAATATTCTGCGTACATTCACATGAGAGGTTGTCAACGACATGACCCATCCCTATAAAACGCGGGAGGGCGGCGCGACCGTGACGGTGTTCGTTCCCTACGACTGCCAGAACAACTGCCCCTTCTGCATCAACAAAAAAGAATACGCGGACTGCTCCGGCTTCAGCCTGGAGAAGATCTTGGACAGCATCCGGGTGATGGACGGCATCACGCCCCGGTGCGATTTTGTGTTTACCGGCGGTGAGCCGCTGGCCAACCTGAACGCCCTGCAAAGGATGCTGGACGCCATCCCCGCCACCCACAAGATCTATATCAACACCACGTTCCCCGCCCAGACCCACACGTCCTTCGAGGAGATGCTGGCCTTTACGGAGCGGAATAAGGACAAGATCACCTGCATGAACATCTCCCGCCATTTGCAGCACTACGTGGAGGAGAGCCCCGACGAGGTGCTGGGGAGGATCGCCTGTCCCACCCGGATCAACTGCGTGCTGTATAAGAACTATCCGGCGGCGAAGCTGGTGGATTACGTGTAGCGCTTTTTGCCCTACCGCATTCCCATCCAGTTCCGCTACGACTACACAGAGACCACGCCGGAGAACCTGTACGAGGAGGACAACGACCGCATCTTGCAGGATCTGAAGCGGCTGTTCACCTACAAGGGGCTGGACGGCTGCCGGATGCGGAACGGCTTCCACTTCGAGTACAAGGGGCTGCACATGACGTACCACAAGACGCTGCCCTACTCCACCATCGTGGAAAAGGGCGACGACGGCGTGACCTACGACATCCTGTACGACATCCTCATCAAGCAGAACGGTGAGATCCACAGCGACTGGACCGGCGTAAAGATGGACGTGGACGCATACCGCAAGGTGGTGTTTGAGCCCTACGACCTGCGGGTGCTGGACGGCACGATAGATTTCTGATAGAGACAAAAGAAACGGCGTAAGCCGTTTCTTTCAGGCT
>USNH01000090.1 GCA_900556015.1 uncultured Eubacteriales bacterium
TCCTCGCAGTCAAATACCTGTTCCAGGGCGCGTTCGGCTCCAAGGCCGGCATCGGTACCACGCTCACCAAGGCCACGCCCCTGATCTTCACGGCCCTCTGCGCCTGCTTCGCGTATAAGTGCGGCGTGTTCAACCTGGGCGGCGAGGGCCAGTTCCTCATGGGCTCTATCGCCGCGTTCCTGACGGCGTATTTCACCGGGACTACCGGCTTCGTGGGTATCGTGCTGGCGCTGCTGGCCGGTACGCTGGCCGGCGGCATTTGGGGCATGATCCCCGGCGTGCTGAAGATCACCCGCGGGCAGAATGAGATGATCATCTCCATCATGCTGAACTATGTGGCCACACTGTTCATGGGCGTGCTGTATACCAACTGGATACGGGACGCCAGCGTGCCCCAGACTCCGGCGGTGGACGACCTGGTGAAGCTGCCCCGCGTCATACCGGGTATGCGCTTTACGTGGGGATTTGTCATCGCCGTGGTGGTGGGCCTGCTGCTGTACTACGTGCTGTTTTGGACCAGCAGCGGCTTCAAGCTGCGGGCCGTGGGCTACAACATGACGGCCAGCCGCTTCAACGGCATTCAGGTGAAGCGGTGCATGCTGGCCAGCTTCATCGTCTCCGGCGCTATCGCCGGATTGGGCGGCGGCGCGGAGCTGCTGGGCACCCAGTTCCGGCTCATCAACGGCTTCGGCGCGGGCTACGGCTTCGACGGCGTGGCCATGGCCCTTATCGGTCAGCTGCACCCCATCGCAACGATGGTGGTGGCCCTGTTCTTCGCTGTGCTGCGTGTGGGCTCGACCACCATGCAGGCGGCCACCGGCGTACCCACCAGCGTTTCGGACATCATCCAGGCGTTGGTCATCGTGTTCTCCGTGGCCGGTATGGCGCTGACGAAGCTGCCTGAGTTCCAAGCGTGGAAGGATCGTGTGTTTTCCAAGAGAAAGGCGGGTGACAAGTAATGGATTGGATCTCCAGTTTGCTTCTGGCCACCGTCCGCCTGGCCATCCCTCTGCTGCTGATCTCTCTGGCGGAGCTGTACGGACAGCGGGCCGGTATGGTGAATATCGGCCTGGAGGGTCTTGCCTCCATCGGCGCGTTGGTGGGCTTTTTGGTGTGCTTCTTCACCGGCTCGAACTGGCTGGGCCTGCTGTGCGGCGCACTGGCCGGCTTGGCGGTGAATATGATCTACGCCTTCTCCACGGTGACGCTCTGCGCGGACCACACCGTGTACGGCATGGCCATCAATATCTTCGCGCCGGCATTGGCGTCGTTTATCTACCGCATCGTGTTCGGTACGGGCTCTGATCTGAAGCAGATCTCCACCATGTCCAGCATCGCCATCCCCGGCCTGAAGGACATCCCTGTGATTGGGCCGCTGCTGTTCGACCAAAGCCCCATGGTCTATCTGACGCTGCTGTTCGTGGTGTTCACCTCCGTGTTCTTCAATCGGACGCGGGCGGGCCTGAGCTATAAGTCTGTGGGCGAGCATCCCCAGGCGGCGGCTACGCTGGGCATCAACGTCATCGGCGTGAAGTACGTGGCCTGCATGATCTGCGGTGCGCTGGCCGGTATGGGCGGCGCGTACCTGACCACCTGCTACTCCAGCACCTACACCGACGGCATTGTGGCCGGACGCGGCTTCATCGCTCTGGCCGCCGTGATCTTCGGACGCTGGAGCGCCGGCGGTATCCTGCTGGCCTGCCTGTTCTTCGGCTTCTGCGACGCTTTGCAGATCCGTTTGCAGGTGTCCGGCATTGGCATCCCGTACCAGTTCTTCCAGATGATCCCCTATGTGGCCACCGTGGTGGTGCTGAGCCTGATCGGTACGAAGCAGGCCGGGCCGAAGGCCAACGGTGCGCCCTATCGCCGCGAACAGCGGTGACATGACGGTAATAACGCCTCCGGGCGGTATTATAGAAGAAAAAAGCAAGACACAAAATAAGGAGGAAAACAAATGAAGAAGTTTCTTGCGCTGCTGCTGGCGCTGACCATGGCTCTGTCCCTGGTTGCCTGCGGCAAGGACAACGACGCCAACACCGGCGACGACGCTAACACCGGCGATGATGCCAAGACCTACAAGGTCGCCATGATCTGCGACTCCAGCATCAACGACGGCGGCTGGGGCGCGGCCTGCTACAACGCCATGATCGCCGCGGCCGAAAAGATGGGCTGGGAGACCGAGGTCACCGACTCCATCTCGCAGGACGCCTACTATGATTCCATCGTCGCCTACTGCACCCTCGGCTACGACATGATCTACGCCCCCGGCAACCAGTACACCGATGCCGTGCTGCAGGCCGCCGAGGAGTATCCTGACATCGCCTTCGCGCTACTGAACGGCGCTGAGACCACCCCCGACAAGGCCGTCAACGGCAACGTGTCCTCTCTGCTGCCCAACGCCCAGCAGATCGGCTGGATCGCCGGTGCGCTGGCCGGCCTGATGACGGAGACCGGCAAGCTGGGCTTCATCGGCGGCATGGAGCTGGATACCACCAAGGGCAAGATCGCCGGCTTCAAGGAAGCTGCCGAGTACGTTGGCGCTCAGGAGGGCAAGACCGTTGAGTTGCTGAACGTCCCCTATGCCAACTCCTTCAGCGATGCCCCCAAGGGCAAGGAGTTCGCCACCGAGCTGATCAACCAGGGTGCTGACGTGTTCTTCGGCGACGCTTCCGCCGTTGACTCCGGCGCTCGTGAGGCCATCGACGAGGCCAACGCCAAGGCCGGCGCTGTGAAGATCTACGACATCGGCCAGCCCGCCGACATCCTGGGTCAGAACGAGTGCATCATCTGCTCCCAGGTCACCGACAACTCCGCCATGATCGTGGCCTCCATGGAGGCTGTTGAGGCCGGTACTTTCGGCGGCAACACCGTGTACGGCACGCTGGAGAACGGCACGCTGTCCGCCGGTGCGCTCAGCGATCTGGTCCCCTCCGAGGTGCAGGCCAAGTATCTGGACTACATCAAGCAGATGACCGACGGCACCTTCATGAAGTAAGCGTGTGCTTATAACCTGCAAAATATTAGAAAAATGCCCGCACAGCTGCGCTGTGCGGGCATTTTTTGCACGGAAAGTGCGGGAAATGGACGTTGAAATGCATAGCTGCCGCGCCTATAATATAGGATAAAACATAGAAACGCCGCCGTATGGCGGCAAAACTGCATACCGCGGAGGCGGTAGTTGGAGGCTCGATCCATGCAAAGGGGAAACTGGGCGTTCAGGGCGCTGGCGAATTACTGTGACCTGATCGCGGAATATAACAGGGAGGAGCAGCGGTTCTTCATCCACCATGACGCCAGTGCGCCGGAAGACGAGGGGAGATGGCTGCCGGTGGAGGAGGTGCGCCTGCGCTTCCGCGGCGCTTATGCCACGGATATGCACGGCGTACGGGTGACGGAATCGTATATACGGGAGCAGTTTGAGCAGGGGCAGGACAGCTACGATTTCCAGCTCCGTTTCCGCGGCAGCGAATGGGAGCAGCGGTGGTATGCCATCCACATGGAGCGCGGCGGCGGGCCGCTGCTGCTGATCACCGGCAAGGATATGTATGACGAGCGGTATCACGACGCGCTTACCGGCGCGTACAACCGCAACTACTATGAGCTGCACATGAAGAACACGCAGGCCAGCGGCGGCATCGCCGTCATCGACCTGGACGATTTCAAGCTGTGCAACGACCTATACGGTCACGGCGTGGGCGACATGGCGCTCTCCCGGCTGACGGAGGTGATCACCAACGCGATGGGCCGTGCGGGCATGGTGATCCGCTACGGCGGCGATGAGTTTTTGCTGCTGATGCCGTCTGTACCGGCGGACTACTTTGCGGCCACGCTGGAGCTGATCCGCAGCCGCGCCAAGGCGATACATATTCCCGGCTGCGAGGGACTTCAGGTGTCGGTGAGTATCGGCGGCGTGACGGCGCGGCAGGAGACTATGGCCGAGGCGGTGCAGCGGGCGGATCGGCTGATGTACCGGGCCAAGACGCGGAAAAACGCCGTAGTCACCGACCGCATGATGCCAGAGGAGCGGCAGGCCACGGAGGCCGCTGCACCGCACATGGGGCAGGTACTGGTGGTGGGCGATTCCGCCATGAACCGCGCCATTTTGGCGGAGATGCTGGGCGACGACTTTAGTGTTTTGGAGGCTTCCAACGGCAAGGAGTGCATGGAAAAGCTGCGCCAGTACGGAACGGGCATCTCTTTGGTGCTGCTGGACATTATCGTGCCGGAGCAGGACGGCTTCTCCGTGCTGGAGGAGATGAACAAGGCGCACTATATCGAGGACATCCCCGTGGTGATGATCGCCTCGGAGGGCTCTGGCAGCGACACGCGGTTAGCCTACGAGTTGGGCGTGTCCGATTACATCAGCCGCCCCTTCGATGCGAAGATGGTGCATCACCGGGTGGTGAATACCATCAAGCTCTACGCCAAGCAGCGCAGGCTGATCTCCGTCATCTCCCGCCAGTCCCAGGAGAAGGAAAAGGACAACCGGGTGATGGTCGGCATCCTCAGCGGCGTGGTGGGCTATCACAACAAGGAGAGCGCGGCCCACATGCTCCACATGCGCCGCATGACCACGCTGCTGCTGGAGCACCTGACCATGAAGACCAGCCGCTACGGCCTGACGCCGCAGGATATTGAGATGATCGGCATGGCCGCCACGCTGCACGACATCGGAAAGCTGGGCATCAGCGATGCCATTTTGAACAAGCCCGGCCCGCTGGATGCGGAGGAAATGGCCATCATGCGTACCCATACCGTCATCGGCGAATCGCTTCTGAAGGGGATGGAGCTGTATGAGAAAGAGCCGCTCCTGAAGATGGCGGCGGAGATATGCCGCTGGCATCATGAGCGCATCGACGGCGGCGGCTACCCGGACGGCCTGACGGGCAGCGAAATACCCATCGGCGTACAGGTGGTGTCGCTGGCGGATGCCTATGACGCGCTGCTCAGTGACCGGGCCTACAAGTCCGCCTATCCCGCCCAGCGCGCCATGGAGATGATCCGCTGCGGCGCGTGCGGCGCGTTCGATCCGCTGCTGCTGGAGTGCCTGACGGAGGTGCAGGACGTACTGGCAGAGGAAGCATACCGGGAAGCGCCGAAGCAATAGCATAAAAGTCCCCGCTGCGCCGCGCAGCGGGGACTTTTCGCATATTTTGTGAACAAACGTTGCTTCTTTTGTGAACATTAGCACTCTTAGCTTGACAGTGCTAAAATCGGCGCTATAATAAGGCCGAACCTTGAGA
>USNH01000091.1 GCA_900556015.1 uncultured Eubacteriales bacterium
CGCTGATCCCCAGCTGCGGCGCGTGCCTGAGCAACATGGCCATCGCCCCGGACGGGGAGATCATCCCCTGTCAGAGCTGGCTGAGCAGCAAGTCCCTGGGCAGCATCCTCAACGACGACTGGGACGCGGTGTGGCAGGGTGAGCGCTGCGCCGCCATCCGGGCCAAAAGCGCCAAAATGGAGCAGCTGTGCCAGCTGCGGGAGAGCAACCGGGAGGAGGCCGTCCTATGCTGAAGAAACTCACCGCGCTGATGCTGGCCCTGCTGGCGGCAGCGTGCCTCACCGTCACCGCCTGGGCGGATTACGACTACATAGAGCAGTACGGCGCTATGGTGACGCCCAACACGGAGGACGGCAGCCTGCTTATCACCGTGAAGCTGGAGTGGACGCCGCTGGAGGAGCTGCCCTACGGTCAGGAGCTGAAGATCGGCGTGCCCAACGGCTCCATCCGGGACGTGGCGGCACAGACGGACAACATCGAGCGGCTGGACTTCGACAATAGCTATATGTACGTCTATCTTGACCGCGGCTACGACGCGAACAAGACCTTTTCCTTCGCCTACTCGTGGGTGCAGGAGTATATGTACCAGTTGGACGGCAGCGCCGTGACCTACGATTACACCGCCGGCTGGTTCGACGAGGCGAAGATCGGGCAGATGACCCTCGTCTGGAACGACCCGGCGGGACTGACCGGCGATTTCACCGAGGGTACGGTCAGCGGCGCTGACAGCGTGACGGTGCAGGACGGCATGACCATCACCGCCTCCGATCTAGGCTACGGCTACAAGATGAACGTGCAGGTGCGCTACACCGACTGGCCCACCCAGCTGGCGGAGGAATACAGCGCCGACAATGCCCCCGGCAGCGGCTGGAACGGCGGCGATGACGATTACTACGACGATTACGACGACGGCAGCAACGCCCTCATCGGCCTGTTTGTGTTCCTGCTGATCCTGTTCGTGGTCATCCGCATCATCGTCCGCTTTGGCGGCGACGGCTACGCCGGCGGCTTCGGCACGCGGTACGTGTTCGTAAACCACCTGTGGTATCCCGCAGGGCCGGACGGCAAGCCCCGTCCCGGCAGCGTGGGCACGAAGGTACGCCCCCGCCCACCCAAGAGCGGCGGCGGTTTCGGCGGCGGCAGCCGGGGTGGCGGCTTTGGCGGCGGCGGGTTCGGCGGCGGCAGCCACTGCGCCTGCGCCAGCAGCTGCGCCTGTGCGTGTGCCTGCGCCTGTGCCGGTGGAGGCCGGGCGGGGTGCTCCGCCAAGAACCTCTACGGCGCGGTGAAGCTGGACGAGGACCTGTCCGAGAAAGTGTAAGCTATGGAGCAGCACCCCGGGAACTCCCCGGGGTGCTGTTTTTACTCCCACCTCACGTCCTGCTCCCGTCGCAGGGGATACGCCGCCAGCGCCGCGCCGTCCAGCGCCGCCCGGTGCATATCCACGGCGGTGAGGCGGCGGTTTTCGTAGGCGGCGTAATAATACACGCCCCGCTTCGCGTCCCACGCGGCGGTGTAGACGCTCCGCTCGAACCCCTCCGCCACCCGGCAGCACCCGGCGGTCTGGGCCACCGCGCCCAAAATGTGGAACACCTGCCCTACGCCGTAATCCGGCAGCGCGTTGCCCCGTGTGAAGGCCGCCCGCACGAACCGGGAGGGCGACGACAGGTCGCCGGGCAAGCCCAGCGCCCCCATGCCCCGGCTGTACGTCTCCAGCGCCAGCCCCGGCGCGAAGGTGTCCGCCCCGTCCCCGGCGGACAGCCCGCGATAGTCCCGCAGACGCAGCAGCTGTGCGTCCAGCGGCGGCTCGTTGGTCAGCACCCCCGCCGGATCAGAGCGCAGCACCAGCCCCGCTGCCGTGGGCTCGGCGGCAAAGCAGTCCCTCTCGTCCGCCGCCAGCCAGTGCAGCGGCGAGGGCGGCAGGGCGGGGGAGAAGCCCTCCGCCGTCACCCGTGTCTCCGCCAGCAGCTCCCATGCCTCCACCGCCGTGGCGCACCGCGCCAGCACCCAGGGGATCAGCTCGAAGGATGCGGCGTTCCGCCAGCCCGGCCACGGCGGGCCGTACCGCCCGCTTTTTGGGAACAGCAGCCCCGCCATGCCCAGCCCCATTTCGTTCACCGCGTCATAGTACAGCGGCCAGCCCTCCGCCACGTGGGCCATGCCCACCAGCGCGTAGTGCTCCTCCAGCGTCTCCCCGTGGCGAAAGCGCAGTGGAAACCGCCGGGGCGTCACCACCACCTGCTCGCCGAAGGAGCGCTCATAGTCCAGCGTGCGGCCCATATAGAAGCCGTCACGCCCGTGAAACGTCACCGCGGTACACACGGCGCTACCCCATCAGCCACAGCACCAGCCCGTACACGGCGCTGGCCGCTGTGCCGAACACGATCACCGGCCCGGCCACGGTGAACATCTTCACCGCCGTGCCGGTGATAAGCCCCTCCGCCCGGAAGTCAATAGCCGGGGAGGCCACGGCGTTGGCAAACCCGGTGATGGGCACTAACGTGCCCGCCCCGGCGTACCGCGCCAGCCGGTGATACAGCCCCAGCGCCGTGGCCAGCACCGACAGAAACACCAGCGTGACGGAGGTGGCGGTGGCCGCATCGTCCTTGGTCAGTCCCAGCTCACTCCATCCGTTCAATATCAGCTGCCCGATCACGCAGATACCGCCGCCCACCAAAAAGGCCAGCGCCGTATCCTTCCAGATGGGCGACTTGGGCGACAGCTGCCGCACCAGCGCGTCATATTCCTTGGGCGTCATGGCATCACATCCTTTCGGCCCTAGTCTGCCCGCGGACGATGTCATTATACTTGTAAACGCGGCAAATAACGGCTATAATGATACGCAGACGAGGAGAGAAAGGATGTGTCCGCCATGACCAACACCGTTGACCCCGCCCACCCCTTCGGACGCAAGGCCGTCCAGCTGGCGGTCATCGACCCGGTGAGCTGCACCGGCTGTGGCTGGTGCGCCAAATTCTGCGTGATGAAATGCATTTTCCAGCGGCCTGACGGCATCTACGAGGTACGCCAGGACGACTGCATCGGCTGCCGCAGCTGCAAGGTCAACTGCTTCTATGACGCAGTGACCATGCTGCCGCCCCGGGTACGGGAATGACCCGGCCCGCCGCGAAGCCGCTGGGGCTGTACGTCCACATCCCCTTCTGCCGGCAGAAATGCAGCTACTGCGATTTTTACTCCCTGCCCCACAGCGAGGAGAAAATGGACGCTTACACCGCCGCCCTGGTGCGCCATTTAGAGGAGGTCGCCCCCCAGGCCGCCGCCCACGTGGTGGACACGGTGTATATCGGCGGCGGCACGCCCACCTACCTGGGCGCGGCCCGCCTCAAGACCATCCTCACGGCCATCCGCAAGCGCTACCGCCTCAGCCATGACGCGGAGATCACCGTGGAGGCCAACCCGGACTCCGCCTGTGACGTAAAGGCTCTGCGTACCCTGCGCCGGGCCGGAGTGAACCGCGTCTCCCTGGGCGTACAGTCCGCCGATGACGCGCTGCTGCGCCGCATCGGGCGCATCCACACCTTCGACCAGGTCAAACAGGCGGCCCAGGCCATCCGCAAGGCCGGCATCCGCAATCTGAGCATGGACCTGATCTACGGCCTGCCGGGTCAGACGCTGGATCAGTGGCTGGACACGCTGGCGGAGGTGCTGGCCCTCGACCCCCAGCACATCAGCTGCTACGGCCTGAAGCTGGAGGAGGGCACGCCCCTTTACCTCCGCCGGGAGCAGGAGACGTTCCCCGACGATGACCAACAGGCGGAGATGTACCTCTCCGCCGTGGACACCCTGGCCCAGCACGGCTATGAGCAGTACGAGATCTCCAACTTCGCCAGGCCCGGCTTCGCCTCCCGCCACAACCTGAAATACTGGCACATGGACGAGTACGCCGGCTTCGGCCCTGGCGCGCACTCCGACCTGGGCGGCGTGCGCTTCGCCTACGTCCGGGATATAGACTGCTACATAGCCGGTCAGCTCCTGCTGTCCGAATCCGAGACGGAGGAAACACTGGCCCGTGACTTCGAGTACGTCATGCTGTCCCTCCGCACGGCGGAGGGCATCGACCGCGCCTATTTCGAGCGCACCTACCGCCAGCGCTTCGCCCCCCTGGACGCGCTGTTCCGGCAATACGAGACCGCCGGACTGGCCCAGCCCACGGAAAGGGGCTGGCGCTTGACGCCCCGTGGCTTTTTGGTGTCCAACAGCATCATCGTGGCGCTGGAGGACGCGCTGGCCGCCGAAAAGCTCCGCCGCCAGACCGCCGCCGCCAGCGGCGACTACCGCATCGTGTAAAGCACGCTATAACGCAGAAAACGCAAAAACGGCGCACCGGGAGGTGCGCCGTTTTTGCGTCTGCTCACTTATAATACTGCGTCTCGTCCTCCAGCGCCATAGGCAGCCCGTTGTGGTACACGGGGATAGTCTCGAACTTGAAGCGGCTGGCCCGGTGCTTCGCGTCGATCTGCTCCTTGATGGCCGGATCGACCACGCCCCGGCGGACGTACTCATTCACCGCGTGATAGGTGAACCCCAGGTTATCCTCATCGGTAAGGCCCGTCAGCCCGTCGGACGGCGGCTTGATGAGGAAGCGCTCCGGCAGGCCCAGCGCCCGGCCCAGCGCGATGACCTCCTCGGTGGTATACATCCCCAGGGGTGAGAACGCGCCGGCGCTGTCGCCGTATATGGTGCAGTAGCCCACCCAGTCCTCGCTGAGGTTGCTGGTGTTGATCACCGTACCGCCGGGCAGCGACTGTGCCACGGCGTACAGCGTGGCCATGCGGACACGGCTGGGCAGGTTCACCGTGGTCTGACGGCTGGGCTCGATGCCCGCCTTCTTCAGCTCGTTCAGCACGCCCTCCACCGCGTCGTGGATGTTGATGGTGGTGTGGGGGATGTTCAGATGCTCCACCAGCGCCTGAGAGTAGTCGATGTCCGGCTGAACGCCGTTGGGCATCAGCACGCCGAACACGTTCTCCCGTCCGTAGGCCGCCACCGCCAGCGCCGCCACGGTGGAGCTGTCCTTGCCGCCGGAAATGCCGATAACGGCGGTCTTGCCGTAACAGGCCGCCATGCGCTCGTGCATCCACTCCAGCAGGCCCGCCAGCTGCATTTGGGGGTTAAATTCCATTTTCCAGGCCCTCCCTTATGGTTTGTTGGGCCTATTGTAGCGCGTCCCGGCGGATTTGGCAAGTGTCAACCTGTCAGGGCGTTCACATCCTCCAGCGTCAG
>USNH01000092.1 GCA_900556015.1 uncultured Eubacteriales bacterium
CCGGTGACATCGGTCACTGGCTCGGAATGACAGGGCTGATCCACTTGAGAACGCGGCGCAGGATCGGGAGATTTATTCTGTACCACAAGGAGATCACCATGCAGACTGTCATTGACTTCATCAACAAGCACCTGTACGACGTCTTCATCCCCCTCACCGCGCTGGCCGTGCTGCGTATCGTCGTATGCCTGGCCCAGCTGAAGCACATCGCCGCCCTCCGAAAGAAAAAGGGCGCGTACCACGTCGTGGGCCACAACTACACCGAGATCGGCGCGTGGCTCGGCATCCTGGTGGGCTTCGTCCTGGTGCTGGCCACCCGGCTGTGGTACGTGGGCCTGCCTCTGTCCGTGGTGCTGGGCATCCTCATCGGTAAGCTGGGCAAAAAGAAGGGCGCGGAGCTGGACGCCATCTACCGCGACGTGGCCTGGGAGCTGAAGCACGAGGCCGCCGCCCAGGCCGCCCGTGAGACCGCGTCCCACACGCTGGAGAGCGGCGCGGCGGCGCTGGAGGAGCACGAGGAAAACACAGAAGATAAAGGAGATACGGAAAATGGCTGAGATGACACCCCGCACCCTGTCGGGCTTTATGGAGCTGCTGCCCCGTCCCCAGCAGCAGATGGAGCGCATGATGGACATTCTGCGCCGCACGTACAGCCTTTACGGCTTCACCCCGCTGGACACCCCGGTCATCGAGGCGGCGGAGGTGCTGCTGGCCAAGGGCGGCGGCGAGACGGAAAAGCAGATCTACCGCTTCAACAAGGGCGACGCTGACCTGGCCCTGCGGTTCGACCTGACCGTACCGCTGGCCAAATACGTGGCGCTGCACTACAACGACCTGTCCTTCCCCTTCCGCCGCTATCAGATCGGCAAGGTCTACCGGGGTGAGCGCGCCCAGCGCGGGCGCTTCCGGGAGTTCTATCAGGCCGACATCGACGTTATCGGCGACGGCAAGCTGGACATCACCAACGAGGCGGAGATGCCCGCCATCATCTACCGCGCCTTCACCCGGCTGGGTCTGAAGCGCTTCTGCATCCGGGTGAACAACCGCAAGATCCTCAACGGGTTCTACGCCATGCTGGGCCTGACGGAGCAGTCCGGCGACATTATGCGTACCGTGGACAAGCTGGACAAGATCGGCCCGGACAAGGTTCGCGCCCTGCTCATCGGCGAGGCGGGCGTGTCTGCCGAAAACGCCGATGAAATTTTGAAGTTCATCGCCATCACCGGCGGCAACGACCAGGTGCTCTCCGCGCTGGAGAGCTACACGGGCCGGAACGAGACGTTTGACGAGGGGCTGGAGCAGCTCAAGACCGTGGTGAAATACCTCAGTGCCTTCGGCGTTCCGGCGGAGAACTTCGCCGTGGATCTGACCATCGCCCGTGGTCTGGACTACTACACCGGCACGGTGTACGAGACCACCCTGCTGGATCACCCGGAGATCGGCTCCGTCTGCTCCGGCGGACGGTACGACAACCTGGCCGCCTACTACACCGACAAGCAGCTCCCCGGTGTGGGCATCTCCATCGGCCTGACCCGCCTGTTCTACGTGCTGGGCGAGCAGGGTATGCTGAACCCCGACCTGCCCACCGCCCCGGCGGACGTGCTCATTCTGCCCATGACCGAGGATCTGTCCGCCGCCGTCACCCTGGCCACCCGCCTGCGCGACGCGGACATCCGCACCCAGCTCTACACCGAGCAGAAGAAGTTCAAGGCCAAGATGAACTACGCCGACAAGACCGGCGTGCCCTACGTCCTGTTCCTGGGAGAGGACGAGATCAAGGCCGGCGTCATCGCCTGCAAGGACATGACCTCCGGCGAACAGACCACCCTGCCCTTTGACGAGACGCTTGCCCGCATCCAGGCCGGCCTGGCGGAGCGGAATAAAGGCACGGTCATTTTGGAGAAGTAAAGCGGACACATTTCCGCCCCTTCCCCTGTCATTCCGAGGCAGTGACCGATGTCACTGCCGTGGGAATCCGTATCCCCCACCTAAAGAGAACGGATCGCCGCACCAGTGTGAGCACTGGTTCGCAATGACAATTCTCTATATAAAATTCCGTAACCACAACAACCATTCGTAATATTCCAACCAAATTATACAATCCATAATCATTTTAGGAGGATACAACGATGATGCAGATGCGTACACATACCTGCAACGAGCTGCGTATGGAACACGTGGGCCAGCAGGTCAAGATCGTGGGCTGGATGGAGAACGTCCGCACCGTGGGTCAGAACTTCGCCTTCGTGGTGCTGCGTGACTTCTACGGCACGACCCAGGTGGTGGTGGAGACCGAGGACATGATGACCATTATTAACGGCCTGAACAAGGAGTCCACCATCTCTGTGGAGGGCGTGGTGCGTGAGCGCGCCAGCAAGAACCCCAAGCAGGCCACCGGCGATGTGGAGGTCGTCCCCAGCAAGATCGAGGTGCTGGGCCGCTGCCGCTACAACTCCCTGCCCTTCGAGATCAACCGCAGCCGCGAGGCCGACGAGACGGCCCGCCTGAAGTACCGCTACCTCGACCTGCGTAACCCGGCGGTGAAGCAGAACATCATCCTGCGCTGCCAGGTGGTGGCCGCCCTCCGCGCCGCCATGACCGAGCACGGCTTCCTGGAGATCACCACCCCCATTCTGACGGCCTCCTCCCCCGAGGGTGCGCGTGACTACCTCGTCCCCGCCCGCAAGCACCCCGGCAAGTTCTACGCCCTGCCTCAAGCGCCCCAGCAGTTCAAGCAGCTGCTCATGACCTCCGGCTTCGACCGCTATTTCCAGATCGCCCCCTGCTTCCGCGATGAGGACGCCCGCGGCGACCGCTCCCCCGGCGAGTTCTACCAGCTGGATATGGAGATGGCCTTCGCCACCCAGGACGACGTTTTCGCCGTGCTGGAGGACGTGCTGCCCCCCATCTTCGCCAAGTTCGGCACGTACAACGTGGCCTCCGCCGCGCCCTTCCGCCGCATCCCATACAACACCGCCATGGAGACGTATGGCTCGGACAAGCCCGACCTGCGTATCGACCTGACGTGCAAGAACGTCACCGACCTGTTCGCTGACTGCGAGTTCGAGGCTCTCAAGGGCCAGACCGTCAAGATGATCGACATCACCGACTGTGCCCTGACCCGCAAGCAGGTGGAGAAGCTGCTCACCGACTGCGAGGTGCAGTCCGGCTCGAGGGCCTACTGGTTCAAGGTGGACGAGAACGGTGAGCTGGCCGGCGGCATCGCCAAGTTCGTCGCCCCCATGAAGGACGCGCTTTCCAAGGTGCTGACCCTCAAGCCCAACACGCTGGTGGTGGCGGCGGCGGGCCAGTACGCCACCAAGTCCGCCGGTGTGCTCATCAAGACCTTCGGCGCGGCCTGCGAGGGCCACATGGACAAGGAGCGCTACGAGTTCTGCTGGATCGTGGACTTCCCCATGTACGAGATCGGCGACGAAAGCGGCGAGCTGGAGTTCTGCCACAACCCGTTCTCCATGCCCAACGGCGGCATGGACGTGCTGCTGAAGGCCGAGCGGGGCGAGATCGACCCGCTGGACATCTACGCCAATCAGTACGACCTGGTGTGCAACGGCGTGGAGCTCTCCTCCGGCGCAGTGCGTAACCACGACCCGGAGATCATGATCAAGGCCTTCGAGCTGGTGCGCCTGGGCGAGGAGGATGTGAAGAAGAAGTTCCCCGCCATGTATAACGCCTTCTGCTACGGTGCGCCTCCCCACGCCGGCATCGCCCCGGGCGTGGATCGCATGGTCATGCTGCTGGCCGGCGAAAGCTCCATCCGCGAGATCATCCCCTTCCCCATGAACAAGAACGCCCAGGACATCATGATGGGCGCGCCGTCCACCGTGGAGCAGAAGCAGCTGGATGAGCTGCACATCGCCATCGTGGGCGAGGTGGAGAAGGACGACTGATGGAGACCGTCAAGCTCTACTACGAAAACGCCTTTCTGCAGGACTTCACCGCCGTGGTGGAGTCCTGCGGGGCTGTGAAGGGCGGCTTTGCGGTGGTACTGGACCGCACGGCCTTCTTCCCCGAGGGCGGCGGCCAGCCCTGTGACACCGGGCGGCTTGGCGGCGCGCGGGTGCTGGCCGTGCATACCGACGGCGAGACCATCACCCACACGACGGACGCGCCGCTGACCGCGGGCGAGACCGTGGACGGCTGCCTTGACTGGCCCGCGCGGCTGGATGCCATGCAGCAGCACACCGGCGAGCATATCCTGAGCGGCGCGCTGCACCGGCTGTTCGGGGCCGAGAACGTGGGGTTCCACATTGGCAGCCCGTATGTGCGGATGGACACAAGCATCCCGCTGACGCAGGAACAGCTGGCACAAGCCGAGGCCGAGGCCAACGCCGCCGTGCGCGCGGACACGCCCGTACACTGCTGGGTGCCTGACCCGGAGACGCTGGCCCGCACCGACTACCGCAGCAAAAAGGAGCTGACCGGCGACGTGCGGCTGGTCGAGGCCGGCGGCGACTGCTGCGCCTGCTGCGGCACCCACCTGACCCGCACCGGCGAGGTCGGGCTGATCAAAATCATCTCCTTCGCCCACTACAAGAGCGGGATGCGGCTGGCCGTGGCCTGCGGGCAGCGCGCTTACGACGCGATAGCGGGCATCTGGGCCGACACCGAGGCCGCCGGGCGGCTGCTGTCCAGCCCTGTCGGCTCGCTGACGCCCGCTCTGGAACGGCTGCAAAACGGCGAGGCTGCCTTAAAGGCCCGGCTGGCCGCGCTGCAAAACACGCTGGCTGCCGCCTGCGCGGAGGCTGCTGTGCCCGGCACCCCTGCCGTCTTATGGGTGGACGGTGCCGACGGCGACGGCCTGCGCCGCGTGGCGACGGCAATCACCGCCAAAACAAACGCCCCCTGCTGCACGCTGGGCCCGGGCGGGCAGGGCCTTGCCTACGCGCTGGCCGCTGCCCCCGGCGGCGATGTGCGGGAAACCTGCAAGGCGCTGAACGCCGCCTATCAGGGCCGCGGCGGCGGTAAGCCCGGCTTCTGTCAGGGGAGTTTGGCGGAAGGCAGTTTTGAACAAGTCAAGGCGTTTTTGTTGAAAAGCCTTCTCCTTCGGGAGAAGGTGGCCGAGGCCCCGACCGAGGCCGGATGAGGGCAGAGCTTTCGAGACTGCCCGGCAGCGGGCAATACGGCAGACTCTCCCCTCATCAGTCCGCTTCGCGGACAGCTTCTCCCCCAAGGGAGAAGCCCTTACTCTACAACCACACAAGGAGACCTCATTATGC
>USNH01000093.1 GCA_900556015.1 uncultured Eubacteriales bacterium
TCTCGGACGGCGCCTTCGCCGGAAATCTGGACGGCAACCATAAGAGCATTACCGGCCTGAACGTTCACCGCGATAAGCAGTTCGCGGGACTGTTCGGCGTAACGACGAGTAACCGGCCCCGTACCTATCAGGACCTGAAGCTCAGCGGCACGGTGGTGATCACGGACGGCGCCAACACTTGGTGCGGCGGACTGATCGCCTGCGCATGGAACGGATATGGCAGTGGCGTTATCCTGCGGAACATTGAGGCCGATGTGACGGTCGAAGGCGACGACATGGTCGGCGGCCTTGTGGGCCGCGGTGTGAGTCTCGCGGAGAACTGCGTTGTCCGCGGCAGCATTACCGGCGACAGGTCTGCCGGCGGGATCGGCTCCGCACTGGGCGACAACGACCCGACGCTCATTAACTGCCATAACTACGCCGCTGTCACCGGCAGGATCGCCGCCGGACTTTGGGCGGTCGAGAGCGGCGGCGCGAAGATCGAAAACTGCTCCAACAGCGGGACCATTCAGGGCGGATCCTCTGCGGCGGGCATCGCGAACGGTGCGTACCGCATCGAGAACTGCGTGAACAGCGGTACGGTGATCAGCACCAGTGGAGCAGCAGGCGGCATTACAGTGAACGGACAGTGGGTGGAGCGCTGCGGCAACACGGCCTCGGTCACGGGCAGCGATGCCGCGGCAGGCATCGCCGCGAACGGCTACAGCGCGGAGTTCTGCTACAACACCGGCGCGGTCAAGGCGACCAGGACGAATCTGGCGTATGGTATTGGCAACAGAACACGCTATGTGAAGAACTGCTTCACCTACACCCCCAACAGCCATGTGGCGCTTGCGCCCATGCAGTGGAACCGCAATGAAGAGACGACGGCTGACAACAGCTACTATCTGGCCAACAGCGCGACAGAGCTGCTGAGCCCGGGCGAATGGGCCACGCTGGCCGACTTTGCCAGCGGAAAGGTAGCATGGGGTGTGGACGGCGGCACCGCCGCACACGCCAACTACTGGACGCAGGATACCCGGCGTGGCCAAAATCAGATGCCTGCAGGCCCGGGTAGAGCATATCCCAAGCCCATCGAGGACCCGAACACGGAGTTCAGCGTCTACCGCGCACTGGTGCAGTACGGCACTGGCGGCACGGTCAGCCTGGAAGCCAATAGCCACAGTAGCGAGAATCAGGAAAATGCCGTGTACGGCATGAAGGGTACCAGCGTGACCGTCACGGCCACGCCCAAGGATGATACCTTTGGCCTCAAGAGTCTTACGCTGGATCTGATGGGCACAGGCAGCGCCACGGCGCTGGAGAGCGGCGACAGCTTCACGCTGGGCGAGGCCAACGCACTGGTGGTGGCCACCTTCGCCAGCACCGGCAACGGCGGCAGCGGCGGCGGCACTGGCGGTAACGGCGGTGACGGCGACGGAACTGGTACGGACACCGGCGATGGCGCAGGCGATGAGAACGACGAGGGCCTGCAAGACGGCCTGAATATGGATGTGGAGTACAACATCAAGGGCCTGGTGCTGGCCGCTTACGCCGAGTGGGGCGCTAACGGCGGCGGTAAGACCTTCGCCCAGTGGCTGAAGGCTTCCCCCAGCGTGCTGCGTGCGTTCATCACCAACAGCCTGGACAACATGGCCGCGGCGGCCAAGTCCAAGGATACCGACGAGGCCAAGGGTCTGGCAGCGCTGCTGCTGGCCAGCTTGAACGAACACAGTGGCCTGAACAGCAAGAACGGCGACATCATCGGCAAGGCACTCCAGCGCTACATGGATACCGGCAGCGAGGCCACGTTCAGTACGTGGCTGACCACCGGCAGCGGTATGGCCAGCGGCACAGTGGAGGAGATCCTTGCACAGTACACCGACAGCCTGCTGAACTTGACGGAGCGTCTGTATACCAACTGGGAGAGCAGCGGCACGTCCCTGACCTTCCCCCAGTGGCTGGATGCCCAGCAGGTCAGCATGGAGAGCCTGTCCGAGAACGCCAACGAGCCTGACACCGATACCGACGACACCCAGACCTCCGAAGCACCGGAGGAGGTGCCGGACGGTCAGGAGTCTGAGGGCGGCGCCAGCGGCGGCGGCAACTCCGTGTGGGAGGTCATCGGCACGGTGGTGCGCGAGAATCCCATCATCGTCTGGGCCATCGTGGCGGTGGTCGCGGCTCTGATCATCGTGGGCGCGGTGCGCCGCTACCACAAGGTCAAGCGCGACGAGCACGACGATGTGACCAGCAAGAAATAAGTGAAATAGACGGCTCTTAGGGGAGCAGTCTGCCGATTCGCGTGGGCGGAATTTCCGTCCACGCGAATACGGCTATATAAACGGAAACGGGAGGGATGCCTCTGTGAGAAGAAAAGTACGGAATTGGGCGGCACTGTTGCTGGCATTGGTGTTGGTATGGGGCATGATGCCCGCGGCCTACGCGGCGGGATACAGCATCAATATTGAGGCCCAGGAAGGGGCCATACTGCCTTACTGGGTGTTTGAAAGGGCGGGTGATACGGACAGCGCGGAAGTGCAATACCTCGCTGCCAATAAGAACTATGATCTGCCTGCGGGCGAAAACGCACTCGTAGTGCTGGGCGTGCTGAAGGACAGCAAAAACGAAGTTTCCTGCGGCATTTCCATCAATGGGATGTACTATGTGCAATCCGTGACACTGGACCATCCGGATTTCTTCACCGGAACGGTGGAGATACGGGTGGGCAAGGACGCACAGCGGGAGGAGAAGACTTGGGGCGTTTTTGTCCGTGAGGAGCGCTCCAACTCCATTGGCGAGGTGCGGTTCATAGACGGCACATTCACCGGCGATGTGAATATCGCCGTTACGCCCATGACGGCCCAGCAGGCAGCGGCTGCGCAGAAGCAGAACCAGCGGCAGGTGGTGCCAAAGGGCAAATATACGCTGGAGGATATATCCGAAGCCATTCAGGACATTCTGGCACAGAAGCGTTCTGTGCTGGGACTGTCCGAAAATGATCCTCTCCTCTCCGGAGACGAGCTGACCAATGCCGGCAGCACGGCTGCGGACTGGCTGCCCATCGGTCTGAGCCGCTGCGGTGTGGAGGACGACTATGACGCCTACCTGGCGGCCTTGCAGACCTACGTCGAGCAGAAATACCGTGAGCCGGACAAGCTGGACAGGGTGAAAGCCACCGAGTGGCACCGCATCTCCCTCGCCGTGCTGGCCTGCGGCGGCGACCCCACCCATTTCGGCAAGGATGAAAACGACAACGACATCAACCTCATCGCGGACGGCGTGTATGACCGCGGCAAGACCATGGACATCGGGACACAGGGCTTGAACGGCTGGCTGTGGGGACTTATCACGCTGGACAGCATGAAGTACAACATCCCGCCGAGATCCAGCTATACCCGCATAGAGATGGTCAAGAAAATACTGTCCTTCCAGCTTCCGGATAACGGCTTTAATCTGCGGTTCGCGCAGGACAGCACCGCCGATCCGGACATCACGGCCATGGCGATACAGGCACTGGCACCCTATTATTGGGATTCTACGTTCAACGTGAAGGACACGGTGGACAAGGCGCTGGACTGCCTTTCTAAATTGCAGCTGGACACCGGCGACTTCCGCAGCTGGGGCACGCGGAACTCCGAGTCCGTGTCACAGATCATCGTGGCGCTGTGCTCCATCGGTGTTGACCCGCAGAACGACTCCCGCTTCATCAAGAACGGCATCAATCTGCTGGATGCCCTGTTCTACTACCAGCAGGAGGACGGCGGGTTTGCCCACACCTACGATTCCGACCCCAGCAACCCCTTCGCTATTGCGGGTGAGAGCAACAGTATGGCTACCGATCAGGCACTGCTGGCTCTGGCGGCTGTGTGGCGGCAGGCGCAGGGCATGGGTATCCTGTACGACTTCCGCGGCGGCAGCGTATCCGCCCCAATACTGACGCCGGAGGAAAGTGAGGTGTCCTTCGCGGGCAGCTACGAGTTCACCGAGGCGGACCAGCAGCAGGCGGACGCCCTGCCCAAAAAGCTGAGTACAGAGAATGATGAAGAAGTGACCGCCCTGCTGAACAAGCTGAAAATGAGCCGCGATTTCGATGGCTACGATACCTACATGACCAAGCTGACGCAGGCCAAGAACGACATAGACGCGCTGTATGTGGAGATCGAGAGCATCAACGCGGACATAGAAAGTCAGATCATCCCCATGACCGACCCGGGTCTGGGCGAGAAACCCACCGTGGACAGGCTGGTGAAGCGCTACAAGGCGCTGCCTGACCACGATAAAAAGTCCATCCAGAACTGGGACACCGTGCTTGCGGTGAAAGCGCAGACGGACGCGGCACAGCGCAGCCTGTTCCTCATCATCGGCGGCATGGTGGTCGTCATGGTGGCCGCAACAGTCGTTGTCCGCCGCAGGAGGGAGAGCAAATGAAAAAGCATTTCACAAGAATACTCACCGCGTTGCTGGCGCTGGTGATGCTTCTGCCCATCGTAGTACAGGCCGCCCCTGCGGACGGCTGGACGGACGGGGCGGAGCAGGCGTATCAGACGGTGACGCAGCTGGTCGTCCAGCGCGTCACCGAGAGCAAGGACTATCTCGCCACGGCCACGCAGGAGGAGAATACAAAGTCGGTCTACGCCCTGTGGACCTCCGGCGCAACGGTGCCGGATGGCTTCTACGACGAGTACTTACAGGCACTGGCCGACTGGCTGGATCTCGCTGTCAAGCGGGGCAAGACGCCCTACATCCCCGGCGCCATCCGCACGGTGGCGGCTATGGGGCTGGACGTGACGAACTTCGCCAGCCACGACCTGATGGACGCCCTGCGGAAGCCGGAGCTGGTGGAGGCGGACGAGGACCGGCTGGATATGCTGATGGACCTGGACGCCGCCGGTGATGCCGGTAAGGCGGAAGAGTTCAACGCCCTCCGTGAAACGCTGCTGACCGAGGCCCTTGCCCGCCAGCAGAGCAGCGGCGAATTCCGCTACACCTCCCAATGGCCGGCGAAGCTGAAGCAAAGGGGTGTGGCCGGTGAGCCGGACTGTTTCGACTACATCCTGCTGACCGCCAGATCCGCACAGGCCCTTGCGCCCTATCAGGACCGCAAGGACGTGTCCACAGCCATAGATAAGGCACTGAACTATCTCTCCGAGCAGCAGCTTCCCAGCGGCGGCTTCCTCAAGTACGGAAAGGAGGACGTGGAGGAGGACGCGGCGGTGCTGGAAATGTTGACCGCGCTGGGAATCT
>USNH01000094.1 GCA_900556015.1 uncultured Eubacteriales bacterium
TTGTATATCGCGGCACGGCTCAGTGAGCCGGCGGACGGCGCGGCCATGCAGGATCTGACCATGTGCGACGACGGCATCGACTATTTCGACTATGCCGAGTGCTTGAACGACCTGGTAAAGACGGAGCATCTGCGCTTGACGGAGGATGGGCGGTATCTCATCACGGAGAAAGGGAAGCGGAACAGCGCCATCTGCGAGAGCAGCTTGCCTTATTCGGTGCGGCAGCGGTCAGATCGGAACATTGCGGCCTATAACAAGGCGGCGCTGCGCCGGGCGCAGGTACAGAGCCATGTGACGGAGCGGGAGAACGGGACGTTCACCGTGACGCTGGCGCTGCGGGACGACGTGGACAGTCTGATGCATCTGGAGCTGATGATGGCGGACAGGGACAGCGCGGACAAGCTGGCAAAGCGGTTTCAAAAAGAGCCGGAGGCGGTGTACGCCAAGGTCATCCAGGCGCTGTGCGAGGAATAGAATATGGATGAAAAGACACCCTGCACCGATGCGGTGCGGGGTGTTTTTGCGTCCGGGGTTCTAATCCGGGACGAGCTGTCATAAGGTAGGCTGACAGGAAGGGAGGCGGCTGACCATGGAGATGAGCTACGCCATCGGACGGTATGAGCAGGCGGCGGAGCTGCTGCCGGCCCGGTGGCAGCAGGCGGCGCGGCGCGTGCCGGACTACCGTAAGGCCCGGGCGGAGGAGTTCCGGCTGCGGGCCGGGCGGCCCATGACGCTGGTGACGCCGGAAGGGGAGCTGTTCGTCAGCGATGAGCTGCCCCGGCAGAGCGTGACGCAGGCCGATCTGGAGCAGCTGTGCGACGTGGTGACAGGGTATTCCCGTTACGCGGCCACCGAGGCCATGGGAAAGGGCTATCTGGTGGGACGGGGCGGCTTCCGCGTAGGGCTGTGCGGTACAGTGGTGGTGCGTGAGGGTGTGGGCGTGAACCTGCGGGACATCTCATCGGCCACGGTGCGTATCAGCCGTCAGGTGTCGGGGCTGTGTGGGAGTGTCTCCGAGTTGCTGCCGGAGGGGGAGACGTTTGAGAGTACGCTCATCGCCGCGCCGCCGGGGGCGGGCAAGACCACGCTGCTGCGGGAGATGGCGGCGGCGCTGTCCAACGGCAGCGAGACGCGGCCAGCGCTGCGGGTAGGCATCGTGGACGAGCGGGGCGAGCTGGCAGGGATGTACCGGGGCGTGCCGCAGCTGGACGTGGGCTTCCATACCGACGTGCTGGACGGCTGTCCCAAGGCGCTGGGCATCCCCATGCTGGTGCGCTCCGCCAATCCACAGGTCATCGTTGTGGATGAGATCACGGCGGAGGAGGACCTGCGGGCCATGACGGCGGCGGCCAACTGCGGTGTGGCACTGCTGGCCACCATCCACGCACTGGACGGCGAGGAGCTGCGGCGCAAGCCGCTGTTCCCCATGCTGGAGGCGGCGCAGGTGTTCCGGCATCTCGTTACCATCTCGGTGGAGGCGGGAGTACGGCGGTATCGGGTACAAAACCTGTGATGGCGCGTTTCGTAGGCGGCGGGCTGATCTCGCTGGCGGCGGTGTACGCGCTGTGGAGGGCCGGGCGGTGCAGACAGCAGCGGCGGGCGCTGCTGTGGTCCTTGGTCGAAGCACTTGAGTACATGGAAACGGCCATTCGGTGGCAGCGAATGCCGCTGCCGCAGGTGTTTCAGACGCTGGCGCGGCGGGAAAACTGCGGGTCGTACTTTGAAAAAGTGGCCGCTATGCTGCAAAGCAATATAACTTTACAAGCTGCATGGGAAAAGACTTTTCGTGATTTGCCCTGTGGCGGCGGGGACATACTCTGCCGCATCGCGCTGGCGGGAGACGGAGAGCGGCTGGAGGGGGCGCTGCGGAGTGCCCGGGAGGAGCTGACGGCGCTGTGCCGGCGCAGGGAGGAGGCAGACCGGCAGCAGGGGCGCGTCCGGGCGGCGGCAGTGCTGTCGGCGGCCTGTCTGCTTATCATTTTACTGCTGTGAGGGACGGAAATGGATGTTGATCTGATCTTCAAAATTGCGGCCATCGGCATACTGGTGGCGGTGCTGAACCTGCTGCTGGTACGCAGCGGGCGGGAGGAGCAGGCCATGATGACCACGCTGGCGGGGCTGATCGTGGTGCTGATGATGCTGGTGCAGCAGATCAGCGACCTGTTCGACCTGGTGAAGACGCTGTTCTCCCTGTGACGTATGGAGCTGGTGCTGCGTTTGACGGTGCTGTGTCTCGTGGGGGCGCTGCTGGCGGTATTGCTGCGGCGCACCGGGCCGGACATGGCGCTGCTGCTGGCTTTGGCGGTGTGCGGCGCGGGGCTGGCGCTGCTCTTAGAGCCATTGGGTGCGCTGCGGGATTTTTGGGAGGAGGCCGCCGGATGGGGAGACCTGCCCATGCAGCTGTTTGCGCCGCTGGTCAAGACGGTGGGCATCGCGCTGGTGAGCCGGACAGGCTCAGATCTGTGCCGGGACGCCGGGGAGAGCGCCGTGGCGTCCGTGCTGGAGACGGCGGGGGCGGTGGCGGCGATATGGGTGTCGCTGCCGCTGTTTCAGGCGGCCTGGGAGCTGCTGCGTTCGCTTCTATGAGGAGGAAAACGGTGTGGCTGCTGGCGATGGTGCTGGCGGCGGTGTGTATAGAGACGGCGGCGGCAGACAGCATCATCCCGCCGGAGGTGTCGGAGGCTGTGCCGCCGGAGGCGGCGCAGATGATGGAGGAGATTGGGGACGCGCCGGAGCAGTCGCTGTGGCAGGGACTGCGGAAGCTGTGGACGGCGGCGCGGGACTATGCGGCCCAGGCGCTGCACCAGCGGCTGTCCGGGGCGGTGGTGCTGCTGGGCGTGGTGCTGCTGTGCAGCGTGGCGGAGAGCTTTTTCGCGGCGGCGGAGCAGCCGTCCGTGCCGCGGTATGTGGCCATGGCGGGTGCGATGGCCATTACGCTGACAGCGGCGGGGGATTTCAAACAGCTGATGGGCTTAGGCGTGGAGACGCTGGAGGAGCTGGACGTGTTTGCCAAGGCGCTGCTGCCCACGCTTTCGGCGGCGGTGGCGGCCAGCGGCGGCATGGTATCGGCAGGAGCGAAGCAGGTGGCGACGGTGTTTTTCACGAACCTGCTGCTCAGCGTCATCCGAAAGGTGCTGCTGCCGCTGCTGTACGGCTGCATCGTGGCTGCGGCGGCGGACGCTATGATCCCGGGACACAGCCTGAAGAAGATCGGCACAGGCATACGGAAGGGCGTGACGTGGGCGCTGACGGGGGTGATGCTGCTGTTCACCGGGTTTCTGACGCTGACCGGGGCGGCCAGCAGCGCCGCCGACGCGCTGACCATGCAGATGACGCGCTCCGCCATCTCCGCCGCCGTGCCGGTGGTGGGGTCGATCATCTCTGATGCCACCGGGACAGTGCTGGCCGGGGCGGGGATGCTGAAAAGCGCCGTGGGCGTGTTCGGGATGCTGGCGGTGCTGGCTATCTGCCTGACGCCGTTTCTGACTATGGCGGTGCAGTATCTGCTGTATAAGCTGGCGGCGTTTTTGGCGGGAACGATGACGGAGGGGCCGCTGGAGGAACTGATCGATGCGCTGGGCTCGGCCTTCGGGCTGATGCTGGGCATGACGGGGAGCTGTGCGCTGCTGCTGCTCATCTCCATTACATCTTCGGTATCGGTGGTGGTGACATGATCTGGGATACGCTGCGGAGTTGGCTGACGGGCATTATCGCCGCGGGGATCGTGCTGTCGGTGCTGTACGCGCTGCTGCCCAAGGGGCGGTGGAGGCCCATCGCACGGGCGGCGGGCGGCGTGGCGCTGCTGCTGGTGATCCTGCGGCCTGTGGTGGATATGGACATGGGGGCGTTTGCACTGTCCTATGACGACTACGAGCGGGAGATACAGGCGCTGACGGAGGAGTACCGGCAAAGCGCCTCCCGGGAGCTTACATCACTCATAGAAGAGAAAACGGCTGCATATATTGCCAGCAAGGGCGCGGAGCTGGGGCTGGACTGTACGGCACAAGTGGAAACGGAGCTGCGGGAGGGCGTGCCCTATCCCGCGGCGGCCACGCTGGACATTGACCGCGATCCGGCGCTGGCGGCCTGGATGGCGTCGGAGCTGGACATAGGGGAGGACCGGCAGCACTGGGCTGTGCCGGAGGCTGAGGTGGACGGATGAGACTGGAAAAGGTGCTGGAGACGCTGAAGAAATACCGATTGCCGGCGCTGGTGGTACTGGCGGGGGTGGTGCTGATGCTGCTGCCCACCGGCACTAAGACCGACAAGGCGGAGGATACGGCGGAAGATGAGGGCTTTTCCCTGACGGAGACGGAGCAGCGGATGGCAGAGGTCATCGGCGCCATCGACGGCGTGGGACGGGTGAAGGTGATGCTGACGCTGCGGAGCGGTGAGACGCTGTCGCTGGCGGAGGACAGCAGCGCGTCACAGGGCAGCGGCGGCGATGTGCGGCGGGAGAGCCAGGTGCTGACCGTGAACCGGGGCAGCGGCAAGCAGGAGGTGGTGGTCACCCAGCGGATGTACCCTGTCTATCAGGGTGCGGTGGTGGTCTGCCAGGGGGCAGGCAACAGCCAGGTGCGGCTGACGGTCATCGACGCGGTGTCAGTGCTGACTGGGTTGAGCAGCGACAAAATTTCAGTGGTCAAGTGGAAAAATTAGATATGTGGGAGGACAAAACATCATGAAGCAGGTATGGAAGCGGCGGGCCGTGGTAGCGGCGGTGCTGGTGCTGGTGGGGACCTCGGTGTATCTGAACTGGCGCTATGCCGGGGATGTGGCGGACACGTCCAAGGTGCTGGGGCAGTCCACGCTGGTCAACGGTGAGACGGTGGGCGCGGACGTGGAAACGGCGGCGGAAAACGGGGACGACTACTTCTCCACGGCGCGGCTGAGCCGCAAGCAGGCGCGGGATACGGCCATCAGTATGCTGGAGGAGGCCAAGCAGGACGAGAACGCATCGGAGGACGTGCTGAATGAGGCATCGGAGACGCTGCAGGTGCTGGCGGGGTACACCGTGGCGGAGTCGCAGATCGAAAATCTGGTGGTGGCCAAGGGCTACACCGACTGCGTGGCCTTTATGGGTGCGGATTCCGTCAGCGTGGTGGTGTCGTCCCCGGAGGGGCTGGAGGCGGCTGACGTGGCCCGCATCAAGGACATCGTCATCGCGGAGACGGACTATACCGCCGGGCAGATCAAGATCATGGAGGCGGGCG
>USNH01000095.1 GCA_900556015.1 uncultured Eubacteriales bacterium
CTGCGTAAAAGAACCGCTGGCCACATAGAGAGGGTTTATCGACAAGCTGAGAACAGGAGGCATCATACCTCCTGTTCTTTTACTCTTTCCGCAGTTGGTCTTGCAGCAGCTTGGTGACGGCATCGGCGAACCAGCCCACGGAGGGGATGCGGGTCATGGCCGCGCCGTAGATACGGCGGGCGGCGGGGACTTCCCGATCCGTGCCGGTGAAGATGCACACGGGGGTGACGCCTTGCAGCCGCAGGCGGGCGGCCTCGGCGGCGGTGTCGGCGATGCCCCGTTCCCCGGTATAGCCGTGGCCTCCCACGGGCAGGCCGGGGAGGGGGATGGGCTGGTCGTCGTTGGGGCTGGCGTCGGACAGCACCAGCAGCAGAGATCTATCGCCCAAAGGCTGGCGGCGGAGCAGCCAGTTCATGGCCCGGAGGGCCAGGCCGTCCCTGTTCCAGCCGGCGGCCACGTAGTCAAAGACCCCATCGCCGGAGCGCTGGCCGTAGTCCCGGAGGACGCGCAGCACCGTGCAGCCGCTGACAGAGCAGAAGGCGGTGACGCGGACGGGGATGCCGCAGCGCGTCAGGCTCTCGGACAGGATATACGCCTGGGTGGAGAGCTTTTCCTGCTGTTGGTTTTGGGAGGCAGAGCCGTCCAGCAGGATGTCTACCGACAGGCCGCCGGGGTGCTCCTGGCTGGTGCGGGTGAACACACGGGCATCGTCCAGCGCGGCGGCGCGCCACACAATGTCGCTCCGCAGCGCACCGGCGCGGCTTCGGGACTGGTCTGTGTCGCTGCGGAGGAGCAGCGTGTTTTGCAGCTTCTGTGTCAGCTGGGAGATGACCAGCCGGTTCTGCACCAGGTGGTCGTTGTAGTAGGCGCGGTTCTTCTCCCGCTGCTTTTGGAAGGACTGGGCGTCCCAGGCGGCATCACCGCTGCGGGCGGTTTTGGACGGTTCGCCACGGGTGAAGTGAAGGCGGCAGTTTTGGTGCGGGCCGGTGCACAGCTCCCGCTCCGCCTGGGCCAGCTCCGCCGGGGTCAGCATGGACACGCCGAAGCAGTCGGTGACGTAGCGGCGGAGCACCGGTTCAGGGGTGACGCCCCGGAGAAAGGCCAGCAGGCCGGGGCGTGCCAGCTGACCGCTGCCAGCGGCGGGTGTGCGGGCAAAGCCCCGGAGGGCGTTGGGCCGGACAAGGCCGCCGCTTTTGCCCCGGCGCAGCAGGCTGCGGCCCGCGAAAGCCGCCCACTGGCGGTCAGTGACGGCGCGGCGGGGACGGTTCATGTAGCGGTAGAGGGCGGCCTCCACCGCCTCGATGAGCTGGGTCTCGGTGGTTTCCGGCGGCAGGGCCAGGGCATCGAGAAAGCCGCGCTGCCAGTCGTCCTCCGGGGCGGCAAGACCCAGCACCTGGCCACACCAGGCACGGCGCAGAGAGGGCAGGGTGCGGGGCTCTGCGGCGGGGGTGCGCTCTAGAAGAGCGCGGGCGTAGCCGCACCGCAGGGACGCCAGCACGGGGCGGTGGGGCAGCTCCCAAACGTAGACGGCGCTCTCCAGCGCCAAAAAGAACACCTCGGCGTAGGCGTCGCCCTGGGGCTGCTGCTGAAAGGCGTGGAGCAGGGGCTGGAAGCGGGTGAAGTCGTAGCGCCGTGCGGCAGCGCCTGTGACGGTGTTCCAGTACAGCTCCGGGTCGCCGCTGGGGTCAAATGCCAGATAATCCGGCTTGACGGCGTAGTTGCCTGAGCCGTTCCAGACCTGGTTCTCGCCCCGGCGGGCCTGTAATTCCTGCCTGTCCATATCAGGCGGTGAACAGCTGGGCGCGGGCGGCGTCCTGGGGGATGCGCGACCACACGGCATCGGCCACCAGCTGGCGCTCGAAGGGGTCGAAGGCCTTGTTGATGATGCCCAGGCGCAGGGCATCGCCGGTGGAGATGCCCTTTTCCACCAGGTGCAGGGCGGACAGCAGGCCGCGGAGATCCAACGCCTTGGTGGTGATCTCGCCGCCGTCGCATTTCTGCCGCAGGTCGCGGAACAGGGCGGCGAACTGCTCCGCCCACTGGGGCGACAGGGCAGGGAAGGTGCGGCGCAGCAGCTTTTGCAGGTTTTCCTCGGAAATGACGGGCATATCCAGCACCACAAAGCGGGAGACCAGCGCCTCGTTCAGCTCCCGCGTGCCGGCGTAGCCGTAGTTCATCGTGCCGATGAAGCGGGCGGCGTCGTCCAGCTGGATGCGCTGGTAGCCGGGTACGTCGATGACGCGGCGGAAGTCCAGCGTGGCGTGGAGCACGGCCAGGGCCTCGTTCTTCGCCATATTCACCTCGTCCAGCACGCCGAAGCCGCCCAGCCGGGCGCAGGCGCAGACCGGGCCTTCACGAAATATCACTTGTCCGTCCTTCAGCGTGTCCGCGCCGATGAGCGCCGCCGCGTCTACGTTGACGTACATGGACACGTCCCAGGCGGGGCGGCCAAACACGGTGGCCAGGTTCTCCGCCAGCACATTCTTGCCGGTGGCCTTCGGCCCGGCCAGCAGCAGGTGTTCACCGCACAGCAGCGCGGCAGCGGCGCTCTCCCATATCTCCTTGCCGTAGTAGAGATACCGGGGCACGGGGATACGGGACTGGGCCTCCGGCGGCGCGGGATGCTGGGCGCGGAAGGCCTGTATTTCCTCCAGCAGGGCGGGGTCGATACCCTCGTCCCGCAGCTCTTTCCAAATGTCTGTCATGCGGATGCCCTCCTATGCGGTAGGTTTTTCTGTATTATAATCCCACAGTGTGTTAAGAGGACGCTAAGCATTCGAAAAATGAAGGAGGCACGCGGGGCGTGCCTCCTTCATTCAGCTCTCCATATTCTTGCCGAGGAAAGCGGCCACGGTCTGGGCCAGCTTGCACTCCGTCTCGCCGCCGGTGCGGTCATCGGCGGTGAGGAACAGCACCGCGCCCAGCACGTCCCCCTCGCAGAGGATGGGCGCGGCCACGGTGGCGCGGAATTGGTCGTTCTCCTCGCTGGCGGCAACGCCTGGGCCGCAGTACAGGCCGCGGTCGGTCATGATGTGCTCCAATTCGGCGGAGACGCGCTTGCCCAGCAGCTCGCGCTTGCCCGCCCCGGCGATGGCGATGACCGCGTCACGGTCGGTGACGGCGGCGGTGAAGTCAGTGCTGCGGGACAGGGTGTCGCAGAATTGGGCGGCGAAATCCTCCAGCCCGCTGATGAGAGAATACTTCTTGAAGATGACCTCCCCGTCCCGGGTGGTGTAGATCTCCAGGGGGTCGCCCTCACGGATACGCATGGTGCGGCGGATCTCCTTGGGGATGACCACGCGGCCCAGGTCATCGATCCGGCGGACGATGCCGGTAGCTTTCATATATGAAATTCCTCCAGTCAAAGCAGATTTTACATGGGTAGTATCTTCCTGCGGCGGTGGGAATATGCGCCGCGGCGTGAGGGAGAAAATGGATGAGATGGAACGCGGCTGCGCGCATATGGCACTGCAAAGCGTCGCGGCAAAGTATTTCCCTCGCGAGAAGAAGCGGCACGCCGGGGCGTGCCGCTTCTTCTAAGTATATTGAGAGAAAACAGAATGCTTTGTAATCGGCTTATGCGGCAGTGCGAGCGCTGCGGCGGGCGGTGCGCTCCTCGTAGTCCAACTCCAGCAGCCCGGCCTTGCTGGCGGCATTTCGCCGGTCACGCCCCGCAGAGCCGCTGCTGCCGCGTGCGGCCCTGTGATGGAACGATCCCGATAAATCCCCGGCCAGGCCAAGGGTATTTTCACCGCAGCCAAAGCGTCATGGCCGCCAGCAGGATGGCCAGGAAGCCGAAGCTGATGGCGGAGAACAGCGCTATGAACCGCCCCGCCTGCCCCTTGACGTGCTTGGTGTACTCCCGGAGGGTGATGAGACTGGCCAGCGAGGCCACCAGCGTCCCCGCGCCGCCGATGTTCACGCCCACCAGCAGACCCTGGTAGTCGTCGGTGAACCGGCTCAGGAGGATGGCGGCGGGCACGTTGCTGATGATCTGACTGGTCAGCGCCGATACCGGCATGACCCCGTGGGTCAGCAGCTGACGGAACAGCGCCTGTACCGGCTCGATCCGGGCCATGTTGCCGGAGAAGGTGAAGAACGCCGCGAACGTCACCAGCAGCCCCCAGTCCACGCCCAGCAGGGCGCGGCGGTCCAGCACCAGCAGCGATGCCACGATGACCAGCAGCCCCAGCCAGTAGGGGATGCCCCGCAGCACCATGGCCACCGCCACGCAGAACAGCGCGGCGTATATCGCGGTGCGGCGCTTGCCCGGCAGCGCTTCCTGCCGGGGAACGGTCAGGCTTTCACGTGGCAGGAACAGGCAGCACAGCAGGATCAGCACCGTGGACAGCAGGAACGGCGGCAGCATGATGGACAGAAACTCGCCGTTGGGGATGCTGTAATGGTTAAAGAGGTACAGGTTCTGCGGATTGCCGAAGGGCGTCAGCATGCCGCCCAGGTTGGCGGCGCAGTTTTGCAGGATGAACGTCGGCGCCATCCATTTCGTTTGGCCGGTGCGCTCCAGCACGAACCAGCTCAGGGGCAGGAACGTCAGCAGCGCCGTGTCGTTGGTCAGCAGCATAGAACCCACCAGCGTGATGGACACCAGCGCCGTCACCGCGCCGCGGGTGGTGTGGAACGTCTGCACCAGCCTTTGTGCCAGCAGGGGGAACAGCCCCACGCGGCGCAGCGCGCCCACCACCGCCAGCACGCACAGCAGGCAGGACAGCGTTTTTGCGTCGTAGTAGCCTAGATAGGCCGCGTCCGGCGGCACGAATACCGCCGTCACCGCCGCCGCCAGCACGGCGATCACCGGCATGGCATTGGCCTTGCACCATGGAAGCAGCTTCATAAATACCTCGTCCAGAGAAATTCAACGGTGGTAACAGTAGCACATTTTTGCCGAAAATGCAAGAGCGCACCGAAATGAAGAAACATCCGAAGAATATAACCCCCATCCGTTTCCGCACGACCGTCCTTACGGACTTGTATGAGCAAACGGGAGACATAAAATTAGCGCAAGCGGAAGCCGGACATACGACTCCTGCCATGACGCTGAAATATTACGTCAAGGGACGCAAAACCTCAGAACAAGCAGCCGCAGCAATCCAGCGGATATACACCGCCAGTTGATAGAAAGTTGGAAAGGCAAAAACCAGCAACCCCTTGTGCCGCAAGGGATAGCGGGCTTTCCATCTGTCAAAAAGTTGG
>USNH01000096.1 GCA_900556015.1 uncultured Eubacteriales bacterium
CAAGACGAAAAGGGCAAAAAGCGCCGGAAAGACACGCTGTCAGGCGTGCTTGCCCTTGTCAATCGATGGTAACCCTTTTATGAAACGTACCCGCCAGCACAGACGCGCCCACGGCGTACAGTCCCTCATACACCACTGACCGTATCACCGGCGTATACACGCCGCAGTCCGTCAGCTCAAAGGCCGCCGCCATGGCCCGCACCGAGCCGTCCAGCGTGGCGGCCAGGGTCTGTTCGTCCGCCGGGGACAGCTTGCCGTCCACCGGGGTGAACCGCAGGGCCAGGGGGTTATAGCTGCCGCTTTTCAGGTCGTCAGCCAGGTCGTCCGCCGCGTCTATGAGGTACACCCAGCGGCCCAAATGGTACAGCAGCTGCTCTGTCACCCGGCGGCGGGGTTCGTCCGTCTCACCGGCGGCAGCGCCGGCCAGCAGGGACGCAAAGGCATCCGCCGGGGCATCCAAAGACGGGCGGCGCTCTTTTTCCAGCGCAGTCAGCCGGGTCAGGTGGGCCGCCGTCTGCCGGTCGAAGTCCGCCCGGCAGCGCTTGGCCTTGCGGTAGGCCGGGGTCAGCAGCCGCAGGGCCAGCCGGTATTTCAGTCCCCGGAAAAAGCCGTGGTCGGCCACGCCGTCCCGCAGCTGCCACCAGGTCAGGATCACGCTCATGTCTGCCGCCGTGTCGAAGGCCGGGTCAGACCCGGCGCAGCGCCGGCGGCGGAAGGGATGCACCGCGCAGCGGCGCAGGCACGTCTCCCCTGTTCCGTGGGACAGCACCATGGCTAAAAACGCCAGGTCGTAGTTCAGGATCATCCGTCCGGCCAGTCCGTACCGCCGCCCTAGAGCGTGGCACAGACCGCAGTATGCGCCGCGGAATACCTCCCGCTCCTCCTCCGTCAGCTTTCCATCGGAGGGCCGCACATAGCCGAACACGGGTCAGAATACCCGCAGGATGGTGTAGGTCAAACTCTCCTCCCGCTTGGCCTTGCGGTCGTAGACCACGCTGGCCAGGAAGGACAGGGCCGCCGCGCCGATGGCGATGGCGTAGCGCCAGCCCTCCGTCAGGCCCTCCGACAGGAAGTAGCCCAGCAGGAAGCAGACCACCGGCAGCACGTATACCAAAGCGACCACGCCCAGCAGCTTTTTGGTGCTGCTCTCCACCACTACCTTCTGCCCTACCGCCGCGCCGGGGTCATTCTTGGCGCGGGCGCGGATGGCCGCGCCGGTCATGCCGCAGCCGGCGCACTCCTCGCAGTCGTGGCCGCAGGCCGTCTTGCGGGGCACGGAGATCTCCGCGTAGCCGCCGGGGAGAAGTTTTTCCACTGTTGCGATCTGTGTCATGCTTTCACCTCATGCCTCGCTTTCCGCCGAGGCGTCCTGCTCGGGCTGGAGCGGCGCGTTCGTCACCGATACCTCCAGCTCATACGTGCCGCGAACGGTCACATCGCTGAAGTCCGTTATTGTTACCGTCACCGGCACGGTGACAGGGCCGGGCCCTGTGACGGCGCTCATGTCGGCGTAGACCTTGATATTCTCCGGCTTTACCTCGGCGATCTCGTCCGCCACGCCCCACAGCCGCACCGTCAGGCCGCCGGTCATGGGCACGGCGTACAGCCCGGCGGGCAGGTTCTCGTAGGTGATGTCCGTGGCCGTCAGCGTCGTCTCGTCGATGCCGTCCAGGGTGATCTCCACACGGGCCACCTCGTTGCCGTTCACCAGCCACGTGCCGTCCGGCGGCGTGACCACATAGCTGTTCTGCTGGGTCAGCTCCAGATCCTCCACGTACAGGGTGGCCAGGACGATCTGATCGATGCCCGCCAGCACGTCGGCCTCGCCGTTAAGGCGCACCGTCTCCGGCCTGATGTCGCAGACGATGCTGTTCATGGCTGTGCCGGGGATGCCGGAGAACTCCACCGCCAGCTTGACCTCCTTGGTGGTCAGCACGGGCACTTTTGCCTGGATGAGGCTGGCGTTGGTGCGGATGTTGTCATTCTCGACCAAATTGCCGTTGAAGTCGTAGAGCTGCACGTCCACCGTCTGCACCACGGAGCGGGTCGCGCCGGAGATGTCCACCGTCAGCTTGGCGTGGCTGACGTTCAGCAGGTCGTCACGCTGGGCGCGGAGCGTCAGCACCTCAGGGTCAAGCACCACGTCGCCGGTGAAGTAGCCCTCGGCCACCTGGCCCACCACCTCGCACTCCACCGGGACTTCCTTGGTATACAGTTCGCCCACGGTGACGGTGATCTGACTGAGGCTGGCCTTCTCCACGCTGACATCGGTACGCACCACGCCGTCCGGGTAGCTGGGCGTCCAGCTCAGCTGATGTACGCCCACGGAGTCGATGCCGGAGGTGCTGGCGATGACCCGCACGTTGTCGCTGTTCATCTTCACCAGCTCACGCTTCGGGCCGCGGATGGTCAGGTCGATGGTGGTGTCGTAGCCGGACAGCAGCATCAGGTTCTTGTCCGCCAGCGTGGTGTTCTCGCCGGAGAACTCCACCGGGATGTCGCGGATGGTCTTGGTACGAAGCGGCGCTTTGTCCAAATCCACATATACCCACATGGCGATGGCCACCAGGATGGAGATGACGATACGCAGGGCCTTGCTGCGGTTGAAGGGAGGCCGCTGCTCGCCGCCAGTTTGCTTTTCAGAGATCTGCGTCATCATCGGTTTCCTCCTTTCGGTGCAGGCCCAGCAGCTCCACCAGGGAGCGGCGGGGCTTGTCCTCGCTGTCCTCCTCCGGCGGCATCAGCTCGTTCCGCAGGAGCTTGGACAGCGTTTCCGGCATCAGGTGGCGCTTGAGCATGCCGCCGATGGCCACGGAGATCGAGCCGGTCTCCTCCGACACGATGACCACCACCGCGTCGGAGTTCTCGCTCATGCCGATGCCCGCCCGGTGGCGCATGCCCAGGTCGCGGCTCAGGTTCACGTTCTTGCTCAGCGGCAGCATACAGCCCGCGCCCAGTATCCGCCCGTGGCGGATGATGACCGCGCCGTCGTGCATGGGCGCTTTTACGAAGAAGATGTTTTTCAGCAGCTCGGAGGACACGGCGGCATCCAGCATTGTGCCGCTGCGAACCATGTCGTCCAGGCGGATGTCACGCTCGAACACGATGAGAACGCCGGTCTTGCTCTGGGACATCTCGCTGCACGCGATGACCGTCTGGTCGATGGCCGTCTCCAGCGCCGTCTGCTGCTGCACCGGGCCGAAGGCCTTGAATATCTTGATGTTGCGGCTGCCCATCTTCTCCAGTATCTGCCGTATCTCAGGCTGGAACAGGACGATGATGGCGATGATGCCCACCTGCACCAGGTTGCCCATGATGTAGGTCACGGCGTTCAGCTGCAGCATATCGGCGATGCCCAGCGCCAGCAGGAACATGACCACGCCCTTGAGGATATTCTCCGCACGGGTGCTTTTCACCAGCCGCAGCAGACTGTATACCAAAAAGGCGATGATCGCGATGTCCAAAATGTCCGAGAAGCGTATCAGGACTAAGTAATTCCCAATATTTTCTAATAAAGCAAGTACCTTATCCATGCCTTCACCCTTCCTGATGCAAGGAAATCTTCGCATAAAAATAGATACTACTATTATATAAAAAATATTGGGAAATTGCAACAAAAAATTATACTCACGATTTTGCAGTTTGCCCAACGATGCCGGACACCTCACGGGTCAGCCTATCCACCTCCTGACGGCGGTTGAACACCGACGGGCTGAAACGCACCGTGCCCGTCTCCAGCGTGCCCGCCGTGCGGTGAGCCAGCGGCGCGCAGTGCAGTCCCGCCCGCAGGGCAATACCCCGGGAGGCCAGCGCCTCCCCCAGCTCCTCGCAGTCCCAGCCCGATACACGGAAGCTGACCACGCCGGTCTGCTCCGGGCCGGAGAACACCTCCACGCCGGGAATGTCCGCCAGCCGTTGGGCGGCGTAGCGCCCCAGCTCGCCCTCGTAGTCCGCTATGCGCGCCACGCCCTGACGCTGCACGAACCGCAGGCCCTCCAGCAGTCCGGCGATGCCGGGCATATTGTGCGTGCCCGCCTCCAGCCGGTCCGGCAGCTCGGCGGGCATTTCCTGTAGCAGGGACTGCGAACCCGTGCCGCCCCGCAGCAGCGGCGCAGGCTCACAGCCGCACAGCAGCAGTCCCGTGCCCTGCGGGCCGTACAGCCCCTTGTGCCCCGGCATAGCGATGAACGACGCGCCCAGCGCCTTCATGTCCACCGGCAGCATCCCGGCGGACTGGGAGGCGTCCAGCACGAAGGGCACGCCCTTTTCCCGGCACAGCGCCGCAATGTCCGACACCGGCAGGACGTAGCCGAACACGTTGGACACATGGGTGCAGATCACCGCGTCCGCCGGCTGCGCCAGCGCCTGGCGGAACTGGGCCAGCATGGCCGCCGGGTCGAACAGCGGCCCGTCCGCCACCGCGATCTCCACGTTGGGGATGGCGTGGAGCGGGCGGGTGACGGCGTTGTGCTCGTAGCCGGAGATGACCACCCGGCTGCCCGGCTTCACCAGCGTGCGGATGGCGATGTTCAGCCCGTGGGTGGCGCAGGACGTGAACACCACATGGGCCGGGTCGTCCACATGGAACAGCTCCGCCGCCGCCATCCTGCACCGCAGGTCCGTCTCCTCCGCCCGGCGGGTGGCGGGATAGCTGCCCCGACCCGGCGAGGACAGCGTATGCACCGCCTGGTACATGGCACGCCGCACCGCTTCCGGCTTTTGGAGCGTGGTCGCTCCCGCGTCAAAATAGATCATAGCTCCACCTCACTGTATCCCTCATCCCGGCGCTGAAACGCCTGCGCCGGGGCAAATCCCAACTCCCGCAGCAGCCTCCACGCTGCCGTCGCTTTCTCCCTGCCACGCAGACGCAGCACATAGCCGCAGCCCCGACCCGTCAGACCCATGGGCGCACGGGCCACCACCGCATGAAGCCCCTTTCGCTCCAGTGCCTGCGCCATTCGCTGTGCGTGGGTCACGGAGCGTGCGGTGATCAGATACTCCTCCATATCGCACCTCCTTTGTACGCACCCCATCCTATGCCAGGGAGAGGGCGAAGGTGAGGGAGACGGATTCCCACGCCAGTCTGCGGACTGGCTCGGAATGACAGGACAAGGACAAAACGGACGCTCGGCAGACGGTGCGTAGGGGCGAGGCGATGTGGGCATCGCC
>USNH01000097.1 GCA_900556015.1 uncultured Eubacteriales bacterium
CAGATCAAGCCGCAGCTTCGGCTGCTGGCAGAGGGCACGGCGGACATCCAGGAGAGACTGATACCCCGCGCACGGGTGGATGAGCTGGAGGACGAGGTGCGTTTTCTCAAGCTCATGGTGCGCCAGATGGCGGAGCGGGTAAGCCTGCTGGAAAAGGCGCAGTAATCGTATACGCACACAAAGTGACAGACCCCCGGTGGAGCACCGGGGGTCTGTTTGTGCCGTCAGGAGATGCGGAACAGGCGCTGGCCGTTTTCCGCGGTGATGCGGGCCAGCTCCTCCGGCGAAACGCCCTTCCACTCCGCCAGCTTCTCCGCCACCAAATGGACGTAGGCGGAGCTGTTGCGCTGGCCGCGGTAGGGCACGGGTGTCATGTAGGGGCTGTCCGTTTCAATGAGCATCCTGTCCAGCAGCGTGACGGCGGCCACCTCCGGGGCACGGCGTGCGTTTTTGTAGGTCACAGGGCCGTCAAATCCCAGATACCAGCCCCGCTTCAGCAGCTCCTGCGCCATTTCCGGGCTGCCGGAGAAGCAGTGGAACACGCCCCGCACCTCCGGGAACTCCGACACGATGGCGAGGGTGTCGCCGTGGGCCTCCCGGTCGTGGACGATGACGGGCAGCTCCAGCTCACGGGCCAGGGCCAGCTGGGCGCGGAACACCTGCTGCTGAAATTTCCGGGGCGGGTTCTCCGCCCAGTAGTAGTCCAAACCGATCTCGCCGATGGCCGCCACCTTGGGCTGGCACGCCAGCGCCCGCAGGGCCTCTATGTCCGCCGGGACGAAGCCGCCGCAGTTCTCCGGGTGGATGCCCACCGCCGCGTAGACGTGGGGGTACGCTTGGGCATACGCCGCCGCCTTGCGGGAGGACGGCAGGTCGCAGCCGGGGTTCAGGACAAGGCCCACGCCCTGCTCCGGCAGAGCGGACAGCACCGCGTCACGGTCCGGGTCGAAGGCCTCGTCGTCGTAGTGGGCGTGGGTGTCGAACAGCATGGTCAGGCCTCCAAACGGAACTTGCCCAGCTCCGTGCTGTCGATATACTGTGCCTTGGCCGCCCGCACCGCGTCCATGTGGGGCTGCTGCATATGCACGCGCTGGTGGGCCTCGCTCTCCCAGCGCTCGATGAGCAGCAGCTCGTTCTCGTCCTGGGCGGAGAAGTAGTAGTCATAGGCCACACAACCCGGCTCACTGCGGATGGCGGTGAGAACGCCCTGCTCCACCAGCGTGCGGACGAACAGCTCCCGTCCGCCGGGCTTGGCGTGGTACACCACATACAGCTTCAGTTCTTCCATATCGCACCTCCGTGAAAGTTTTCCCCATTGTAGCACGGCAGACGGCGGCGCGCAAATTTTTTCGCCGCGGCGGCGGAAAAACCATTTACAAATTGTATAATTTGGGATATACTTTACAAGCTGTATATAAATTAGGATAGGGTGAGAGAGATGGCAACCGATTTTTCCAGAACGCTCAGCCTGCTGCGGCAGGAGACGGGCGTGAGCCAGCGCAAGGCGGCGGCGGCCCTGGGCGTGAGCCAGGCGCTGCTGAGTCACTATGAAAACGGCATCCGTGAGCCGGGCTTGGCCTTCGTCAGCCGAGTGTGCGACTACTACCACGTGTCGGCGGACTTCCTGCTGGGGCGCAGCTCCAGCCGGGACGGGTCGATCATCGACGCGGCGGAGCTGTACGACGCCAGCGACGAGAAGGGCACGCTGAAGGGCAGCATTTTGGCCACGCTGCAAAAGAAGCTGGCGGTGAACACCACCGGCGTGCTGTTCGACCTGCTGGGCCGCTGCGGCGACCGGGCGGCCATCACCGCCGCGGGGGAGTATCTGAACGCGGCGCTGTATACGCTGCTGCGCCACCTGTACCGCCGCAGCGGCGGCAGCGAGGATCTGTTCGCCGCCGACCCGGTGGATTTTGACGGCGGCGTGGTGGATGCCGCCATGCTGCGAAGCCGCGCCGCCTATTTGCAGGCGCTGGCGCGGGCCGAGCTGCCGGAGCTGAACTCCGACGCGCTGACCGCCGCGCCGGGGTTGGGGCAGAGCGTGGCCCAGGTGCTGCACAACGTGGACGAGCTGGCCGCCAAAGGATAAGCCCCGCAGGAGCAAACAGGAAAGGACACGAATCCCATGGCAAAGAAGAAAACGGAAGAAAAGACCGTCCGCCACACCGCCGACCCCAACGTGATGGGTCTGCGGGGCGCGGTGGTGGAGCAGCCCATCACCGCCACGCTGGACGAGAACTATATGCCCTACGCCATGAGCGTTATCGTCAGCCGGGCCATCCCGGAGATCGACGGCTTCAAGCCGTCCCACCGCAAGCTGCTGTATACCATGTATAAGATGGGGCTGCTCACCGGCGGGCGGACGAAAAGCGCCAACATCGTGGGGCAGACCATGCGCCTTAACCCCCACGGTGACCAGGCCATTTACGAGACCATGGTGCGCCTGGCCAAGGGCAACGAATCGCTGCTGCACCCCTTCGTAGACAGCAAGGGCAACTTCGGCAAGGTGTATTCCCGTGACATGGCCTACGCCGCCAGCCGCTATACCGAGGCCAAGCTGTCCCCTATATGCGCCGAGCTGTTCCGGGATCTGGACTGCGACGCGGTGGACTTTGTGGACAACTACGACAACACCACGAAAGAGCCGGCGCTGCTGCCCACCACATTCCCCAACGTGCTGGTCAGCGCCAACCAGGGCATCGCCGTGGGTATGGCGTCCCAGATATGCGGGTTCAATTTGGGCGAGGTGTGCGAGACCACCATCGCCTATCTTAAAAACCCCGACCACGACATCGCCTCCACCCTCATCGCGCCGGATTTCCCCACCGGCGGCGAGATCGTCTGCGACGGCGACGACCTGCCTGCCATCTACCGCACGGGCCGCGGCGGCATCAAGGTGCGGGCGCGGTGGCGCTATGATAAGAGCGAGAACGTCATTGAGGTCTACGAGATCCCCTATTCCACCACCATCGAGGCCATTCTGGACAAGGTGGCGGAGCTGGTGAAGGCCGGCAAGATCAAGGAGATCGGCGATATGCGGGACGAGACGGACCTCAGCGGCCTGAAGCTGGCCATCGACCTGAAGCGGGGCGTTGAGCCGGAGAAGCTGATGGCCAAGCTGTACCGCCTGACCCCGTTGCAGGACACGGTGAGCTGCAACTTCAACATCCTCATCGCCGGGATGCCCCGCGTCATGGGCGTGGGCGAGATACTGGAGGAGTGGACGGCGTGGCGCACCGACTGCGTGAAGCGGCGGGTGTACTTCGTGCTGAACAAGAAGCGGGAGAAGCTGCACCTTTTGCAGGGCCTGAAGCGCATCCTGCTGGACATCGACAAGGCCATCAAGATCATCCGCGAGACGGAGGAGGAGGCCGACGTCATCCCCAACCTGATGATCGGCTTCGGCATCGACCAGGTGCAGGCGGAGTACGTGGCGGAGATCAAGCTGCGGAACATCAACAAGGAGTACATCCTCAAGCGGGTGCAGGAGACGGCGGCCCTGGCCGACGAGATCGAGGACCTGGAGGACACGCTGTCCAAGCCCGCCCGGATACGCAAGATCATCATCGGCGAACTGGAGGACGTGAAGAAGAAATACGCCGTGCCCCGCCGCACCGGCGTGGTATACAGCCACGAGGTAGAGGAGGACGTGGAGGAGGACGCGCCGGAGGACTATCCCGTCCACCTGTTCCTCAGCCGCGAGGGGTATTTCAAGAAGATCACGCCCCAGTCCCTGCGGATGTCCGGCGAACAGAAGTACAAGGAGGGCGACGGCCCGCGGCAGTATTTCGAGGCCACCAACAACACGGAGCTGATGTTCTTCACCGATAAGCAGCAGGTCTACAAGACCCGCGCCAGCGAGTTCGGCGAGACGAAGGCGTCGCTGCTGGGCGACTATCTGCCCGCCAAGCTGGGCATGGACGGTGGGGAGAACGTGATCTTCCTGTGCCTGCCCGGGGATTACAGCGGCGCGCTGCTGTTCTTCTTTGAAAACGGCAGGGCGGCGCGGGTGGCCCTCAGCGCCTATGCCACCACGTCCAACCGCCGCAAGCTCACCGGCGCGTACTGCGACAAGTTCCCGCTGGTACACATCGAGCAGCTGGCGGAGGACACGGAGCTGGCGCTGGAGACCAACGAGCCCCGTGCGCTGCTGGTCCACACGGCGCTGCTGTCGCCCAAGACCACGCGGGCCACCCAGGGCGTGCAGGTGATGAACATCAAGCCCAAGTACAAGCTGGAACGGGTGCTGCGCGCAGAGAGCTGCGGCATCACCAACGCATCGCGCTACCGCACGCGGACCATCCCCGCCGCCGGCGCGCTGCTCAGGCCGGAGGACAGCGAGGAGAAGCAGCTGGAGCTGCTGTAACGGAGAAACGGAAAGGAGGGCGGCCATGAAAAGGAGAATGCTGGCGCTGCTGTGGGCGGCATCGCTGCTGCTGGGCTGCACCGGGTGCAGCCTGCTGCACCGGGAGTGGTACGAGGTCACGACCCACAGCTCCGGGTATTACGAGGGGCGGGATGCCCTGCGGGCCGACACGTATCAGGATCTGGTCAACGACATTCTCGTGCTGGTGGGCAACCACTCCGAGGAAGGCGTGATATGGCTGTACTACGCCCAGGAGGGGCTGGACGCCAACGACGCGGCGGAGCGTGCCTGCCGCGAGGTGGAGAACGACACGCCCATGGGCGCGTATGCCGTTTCGTATATCCAGTACACGGTGGACGACTCCGCCCGGAATTACAGCGCCATCACCGTGACCATCGGCTACCAGCGGACGGAGCAGCAGCTCATCGCCGTGAAGCACGCCACCAATACCTCCGCCCTGGCCGACCTGCTGACGGAGGCGGCGGAGGCCGGCAAGAGCGAGCTGGTGGTGCAGCTCAGCTCCAGCGATACCCAGGCACAGCAGGTGCGGCAGATCGTGGAGCGGGTGCAGGCCGCACGGGGCAGCTGGGGCTGGACGGTGAACTTCTATCCCAGCACTGAAAGCATCGGCGTGGTGGAGATATTGATGGGGTAGAAAGCGCCTTTGGGCCTTGATTTTGATTTTTTCTCGCAAAACGAAAATGCAGGGTTGACAAACCGCAAAATATGCGGTATAATCCACCTTGCGTTTGCGGGCGTAGCTCATCTGGTAGAGCGCGACCTTGCCAAGGTCG
>USNH01000098.1 GCA_900556015.1 uncultured Eubacteriales bacterium
ACTGCGTGGGCATCGCCCCCTACGGAGCAACGCAAGGGGTACGGTGCAAAACAGGAATTTGGGTATCGCTTTTTGGCGGGGGACGTGGTACAATGGCGGCAAGGAATACCAGGAAAGGAGTTTCCTCTATGTTGGATATTTTTGACATACTCGGGCCGGTGATGATCGGGCCGTCCAGCTCACACACCGCCGGGGCGGCGCGGATCGGTGCGATGGCCCGGACGCTGCTGGGCAAGCCGCCGGTGAAGGCGGCGATACATCTATACGGCTCGTTCGCGGAGACCGGCGCGGGGCACGGCACGGACAGGGCGCTGGTGGGCGGTCTGCTGGGGATGAAGCCGGACGATGCGCGGCTGCCCTGCGCCTTTGAGGAGGCGAAAAAGGCGGGGCTGACGTACACCATCGACGAGATCAAGCTGCGGGACGCGCACCCCAACACGGCGGTGATCGAGGCGGAGAGCGCGGACGGCAAAAAGCTGGTGATGCAGGCCTCGTCCATCGGCGGCGGGCGCATCATGGTGAACAAGCTGGACGGCATCGAGGTGAATTTCAACGGCACGTACAACACGCTGGTGATACGCAATCTGGACTACTACTCCTCGGAGGCGGCGGTGACGACCATACTGAGCCAGTTCCGCATCAACATCGCCAACATGAGCATGTACCGCCACAAGCGGGGCGGCGAGTCGCTGATGATCATTGAGGTGGATCAGCACATCAGCCCGGAGCAGGTGGCGTTTATCGGGCAGCTGCCGGGGATCGTGTCCCTGACGTACTACGACAAGGAGGTGGATGACGATGGCGCTGGATTCGATGAAGGAAATATTTGACCGCATGGCCGAGGAGGGCAAGCCCTTTTGGGAGATCGTGCTGGAGACGGACATGGAGGAGCGGCAGGTGTCGCGCAGTCAGTCCATGGCCAAGATGCTGACCATGTGGCAGGCTATGGTCGATGCGGCGGACAACTACACCGGGCGGCGGCGGTCTGTCAGCGGTCTGGTGGGCGGCGACGGCATGAAGATGCGGCAGTACAACTTCCGGGGCGAGGCCATGACCGGCGGGTACGTCAGCGAGGTCATCGCCGAGGCGCTGAGCATGGCGGAGAGCAACGCCTGCATGGGGCGCATCGTGGCCGCGCCTACGGCGGGGGCGTGCGGCGTGCTGCCGGCAGTGCTGCTGCCGCTGTGCAAGTACGAGGAGCTGAGCCAGCATCAGCTTTTAGAGGCGCTGTATGTGGCCAGCGGCATCGGCGCGGTGATCGCCTACCGGGCGTGCATCGCCGGAGCGTCCGGCGGGTGTCAGGCGGAGATCGGCACGGCATCGGCCATGGCGGCTGGCGCGCTGGTGGCCCTGCGGGGCGGCGACGGACAGCAGATCGGCCACGCGGTGGCCATGGCGCTGAAGAACCTGATGGGGCTGATCTGCGACCCGGTGGCGGGGCTGGTGGAAGTGCCCTGCGTGAAGCGGAACGTGATCGGCGCGGTGAACGCCGTCAGCGTGGCGGACATGGCCATGGCGGGCATCACCAGTCAGATCCCGGTGGACGAGGTCATCGACGCCATGGGCGAGGTGGGCCGGAGGATGCCGGTGGAGTTCCGGGAGACGGCGCTGGGCGGCCTGGCCGCCACGCCCACGGGGCTGAACATCCAGGAGAAGATGCGTAAGGGCAGCTGAGAGGAGGCACTGGACATGATGCTGGACTTTCAGGCGGCGGAGGCCGCCGTTGTGCCGCACTTTAAGGGCGGCGAGGGACAGGCCGTCGTCCGCAAGGCGGTGGAGGACGGGATGGGGAAGATCCTGACGCTGGAGCTGCCGGCGGGGTCGTCCATCGGGCTGCATACCCATATAGGGAACTGCGAGGTCATCCACGTGCTGGCCGGGCGGGGCGTATGCCACGACGACGGCGCGGAGGTGGCGGTTTATCCCGGCCTGTGCCACTACTGTCCCCAGGGCCGCAGCCACAGCGTCGTCAACACCGGCACAGAGCCTCTGGTGATCCTGGGCATCGTGCCCAATGCAAAATAAAGCAAAGAGAAAGAGCATATCCACATGAACCTGCAAGAATTTTTCACGGAAAATCCCCGGGTGGCCATCGCCTTTTCCGGCGGGGTGGACTCGTCCTACCTGCTGTATGCCGCCCTGCACTATGGGGCCCGGGCAAGGGCCTATTATGTAAATTCCGCCTTCCAGCCGGCCTTTGAGCTGGAGGACGCCCGGCGTCTGGCCGGGGAGCTGAACGCCGACATGAAGGTCCTGCCGGTGGACGTGCTGGCGTCGGAAACCGTAACCGCCAACCCGCCGGACCGGTGCTATCACTGCAAGCAGATGATCTTCCGCACCATCCTGGCCGCGGCGGAGGCGGACGGCTTCACCGTGCTGCTGGACGGCACCAACGCCTCCGACGATGCCGGAGCCCGGCCCGGTATGCGGGCATTACGGGAGCTGGCGGTGCGCTCTCCCCTGCGGGAGTGCGGCCTGACCAAAAGCGACGTGCGGCGGCTGTCCCGGGAGGCGGGGCTTTTCACCTGGGACAAGCCCGCCTATGCGTGCCTGGCCACCCGGGTCCCCGCCGGGCAGCCCATCACCGCCCGGGACCTGGCCGTTACCGAGGCGGCGGAGAGCTATCTGTTCTCCCTGGGCTTCACGGACTTCCGGGTGCGCCTGGCGGGCCGCAGCGCCAAAATTCAGCTGCCCGCCGCCCAGATGCCGAGGTTGCTGGAGCACCGGCAGGAGATTTTGCGGCGCCTGGGGCCGGATTATGACGGCGTATGGCTGGATTTGGAGGGACGAGGATGAACAGCGATACCAGAAAGCTGCTGGAGGCCGTGCAGCAGGGCGCCATGTCCGTGGATGAGGCGCTGCTGGCCCTGAAAAAGGAGCCCTTCACTGACATCGGCTATGCCAAGGTGGACATGCACCGGGGCATCCGCCAAGGGGCGGCGGAGGTGATCTACGGCGCGGGAAAAACCGCCGCCCAGATGATCGGCATCGTGGGCGTGATGCGCCAACACGGCCAGAAAACCATTCTCATCACCCGGCTGTCGCCGGAGTCGGCGGCGGAGATCGCCGCCGCGTATCCCCTGGATTACCGGGCCGAGGCCCGGTGCGGCATCATCGGCGACCTGCCGGAGCCTGACGGCATCGGCCGCATCGTTATCGCTACCGGCGGCACCAGCGACATCCCCGTGGCCGAGGAGGCCGCCCTGACGGCGGAGGTCCACGGCAACCGGGTGCTGCGGCTGTATGACGTGGGGGTGGCGGGCCTGCACCGGACCCTGCACCATATGGACGATATCATGAGCGCCTCGGTGATCATCGCCATTGCCGGCATGGAGGGGGCCCTGGCCAGCGTCATCGGCGGTCTGGCGGACTGCCCGGTGATCGCCGTGCCCACCAGCGTGGGCTACGGCGCGTCCTTCGGCGGCGTGTCGGCTCTGCTGTCCATGCTGAACTCCTGCGCCAGCGGCGTGTCGGTGGTGAACATCGACAACGGCTTCGGCGCGGGGTATCTGGCCAGTATGATCAACCACATGGAGGTGAAAAAATGAGGACCCTGTATCTGGACTGCGGCATGGGCGCTGCCGGGGATATGCTGACGGCGGCCCTGCTGGAGCTGCTGCCCCAGCCGGAGGCTTTTGTGGAACGGCTCAACGGCCTGGGGATTCCCGGCGTGACCTATCACCGGGAGAAAGCGGAAAAGTGCGGCATCACCGGCACCCACATCACCGTGACGGTGGACGGCCATACAGAGGGTGAGCATGACCACGACCATGACCACGAGCACCACCATCACCACAGCGGCATGGAGGAGATCAGCCATCTGATCGGCCACCTGCCGGTGTCGGACCGGGTCCGGGCGGACATCCGGGCGGTGTATGACGCCATTGCCCAGGCGGAGAGCCGGGTCCACGGCGTGCCGGTGACGGACATCCATTTTCACGAGGTAGGCGCCATGGACGCCGTGGCGGACGTGACGGCGGTGTGCCTGCTGATGGAGGAGCTGGCGGCGGACCAGGTGATCGCCTCCCCGGTCCATGTGGGCAGCGGCACGGTCCACTGCGCCCACGGAGTCCTGCCAGTGCCCGCCCCGGCCACGGCCCTGCTGCTGCAGGGTGCGCCGGTTTACGGCGGGACCATTCAGGGGGAGCTGTGCACCCCCACCGGGGCGGCTCTGCTGCGGCATTTTGTCACCCGGTTCGGCGACCTGCCGGTGATGACCCTGGAGGCCGTGGGCTATGGCATGGGACGGAAGGACTTCCCCCGGGCCAACTGCCTGCGGGCCATGCTGGGGGAAACGGCGGCGGAGAGCGGCGACGTGGTGGAGCTGGCCTGCAACCTGGACGACATGACCGGCGAGGGCATCGCCTTCGCCATGGAGCGGCTGCTGGCCGCCGGCGCCCTGGACGTGTACACCGCGGCCATCGGCATGAAGAAGTCCCGGCCCGGCGTGATGTTGTGCGTCCTGTGCCGGGAGGAGCAGCGGGAGGACATGGTGCATCTGCTGCTGCGGCACACCACCACCCTGGGCGTCCGGGAGACCCGGCACCGGCGGTATACCCTGTCCCGCAGCCAGGACACCGTGGACTCCCCCTGGGGCCCCGTGGCCCGGAAAACCTCCCAGGGCTGGGGCGTCCGGCGGCAGAAGCCGGAGTTCGAGGACCTGGCCCGCATCGCCCGGGAGCAGGACCTGACCCTGGACCAGGTCCGGGATGGGCTGAAGTGAAAACAAGAGGACCGGCTGCCGAAGCAACCGGTCCTCTTTGCCGTATAATTGCTTTCCTGCCTGCATCAGGCTATCTCTCCCGGCTGCTGTCCCGGCGGGAGAGGGAGCTGGGCAGCTCCAGACGCAGGGCGATCTTCCGGGCGTTGCCGATGCGGTCCACCAGCACCCGGGCCGCCTGACGGCCCAGCTCGTTGATGGGGATATGCACCGTTGTCAGCATGGGGGTAAAATAGCTGGCAATGTCAATGTCGTCCACACTGATCACGGATACGTCCCGGGGGACCTCCTTTCCCCGGCTGCGCAGGGCCTTGATGGCCCCCATGGCGGCCTCGTCATTGGCGCAGAACACCGCGGTAAACGCGCACCCGGCGGACAGTAGCGTTTCCATCCCGGCATAGCCGCCGTCCATGG
>USNH01000099.1 GCA_900556015.1 uncultured Eubacteriales bacterium
CGGGCCGTCAGCAGCGCGGCCAGCAGGGTGGCGGCGCTGCCCACCACGATGTCCAAAATACCGTAGGGACTGAGCAGGTTGGTGATGAGGCAGCCCACGCCCAAGCCCCAGGCCGTCTCCGGCAGGAAAAAGGGCAGGACGCACAGGGCTTCGGAAAAGCGGCACTGGATCGGGCCGTAGGTGATGCCGAACACAGAGCCGAAGTAGCTGAGGACGGCGTAGGCCGCGCCGGTGAGGGCGGCGGCGGTGAGTTTTTTCGTGGTCAGGTTCACGGGGCGGTTTCCTCCGGAGATAAGATATACCAACCGTCCGCCCAGGTAAAACCGGCGGCGGTCATGGCGTTATCCAGTATACCACCGTTGTCAACAGGGTCGCCGTTGCCGTCCACCAGCCCGGCCTGCACGGCGTTTTCCGTGCGGGCGGTGACATCCAGGGCGTAGCCCTGGCCGTACAGCGCCTCATCGGCGGCGGCCAGGGCAGCGGAGAGCGCGTCCGTCCCGTCGACCATGACGGGCTGCTCCTTGCGGGACTCCACTGCCTTGTCCGTGTCGGCGGTGTTCAGCCCGTCGGGGCTGCCCTCCGTGGGGGCGGTGGAGGCGTAATAGTTCGTATCGGGAGGGGCGGCGCAGTCGTTGGAGGCGGCGTCCTGCGGGGCGCTTTGGCTGGGCAGCACCATGGGCAGGGCCGCGCCCACGATGGCCAAACAGGCCGCGGCGGCCAGCCAGTTGAGGCGGCGCTTCCGCGCCGAGGCGGCCTTATGCTGGGGCGTTTCGGCCACGCGGGCCATGATGCGGTCGGTGAGGTCGGCGGGCGGCAGCGCGTCGCTTGCCAGCGCTTCCCGAAGCAATTTATCCATGGGGTCAAAGGGCTGCTGCGTCACGGCTGCTCCCTCCTTTCGGTTTCTTCTGTTGGTAAGACGAGGCCGGCATCGAAAAAGTTCCCGGCGGCCAGCACCTCCCGCAGCTTCGATTTGGCGCGGTTGATGCGGGATTTTACCGTGCCCTCGCTGACGTTCAGCGCACGAGCGATCTCGCCGTAGTCCAGCTCCTGCATGAAGCGCAGCAGCAGCACCTGACGGTGTTCCGGCGACAGCCTGTCCAGCGCCCGGCGCACCGCATCGCGGGTGTTGCTTCGCTCCGCCTGCTCCTGGGGCGACGGGCCGCCGTCCGGCAGCTCCAGATCATCCACATCGCCGATGTCGCGGTGCTTCTTTTCCCGGCGGAGACAGTCGATGGCGGCGTTGCTCACCAGCCGGTAGAGCCAGGTGGAGAAGCGGCAGTCGCCCCGGAACTCCGGCAGCGCCCGCCATGCGGCCAAAAACGCCTCCTGGGTCACGTCCTCCGCGCTGTCCGGCCCGCACATACGGGCGGCCAGGCGGTAGGCCGGGGTCTGATACGCTTCCACCAGTTGGCGGAAGGCCTCCGCGTCGCCCCGTGCGGCGCGGCAGATCAGGTCTTTTTCCTCCATCATCGCAAATCCCTCTTGACGCCGTCCGACACGCGGTACAGCTCCTCCAGCGTGGTCAGGCGGACGATCTGCTCCTTATAGTAATTGGCGTGGCTGACGCCCTTGAGATACCAGCAAAGCTGCTTGCGGGCCTCCAGCAGGGCGATGTGCTCGCCCTTGTCGGCCACCGCCAGCTCGATCTGCCGCACGGCGGTGTCCCAGCGCTCCGACAGGGGCGGCAGGGGCGGGATGGGTTCGCCCGCCAGGGCGGCCTGCGCCTGCTGAAAGAGCCAGGGGTTGCCGAAGCAGCCCCGGCCTATCATGGCCATGTCCGCGCCGGTGAAGTCCAGGATGCGGACGGCATCCTGGGGGGAGAACACGTCGCCGTTGGCGATGACGGGAATGGACACGGCCTGCTTCACCTGGCGGATGGTGGTCCAGTCCGCCTGACCGGCGTACATCTGCGTCCGGGTGCGGCCATGGACGGCGATGGCGCTGACACCGGCCTGCTCCAGCATTTTGGCCAGCTCCACGGCGTTGATGCTGCCCTTGTCCCAGCCGCGGCGCATCTTCACCGTCACCGGCACGGGGCTGGCCTTCACCACCGCCTCGGCGAGGCGGGCGGCCTTCTCCGGGTCTTTCATCAGGGCAGAGCCGTCGCCGTTGGCCACCACCTTGCCCACGGGGCAGCCCATGTTGATGTCGATGACCGCCGCGCCGGAGACCTCCGCCGCGATGACGGCGGCCTCGGCCATGCAGGTGATGTCGCTGCCGAAGATCTGTGCGGCGGCAGGGCGCTCGTTATCCGCCAGCTTCAAAAGGCCGCGGCTCTTTTTGTCCTGATAGCACAGGGCCTTGGCGCTGACCAGCTCAGTGCAGCTCATGTCCGCCCCCAGCTCGCGGCAGATCTGACGGAAGGCCAGATCGGTGACGCCGGCCATAGGGGCGAGGTAGAGCTTGCCGGGGATGTTGACAGTTCCGATCTGCATAGGATGCTCCTTTGGTTTGTTTTCTTTGCGGAGAGAGTGCCGCGCCTGCGGGCGCGGGTCACGTTCTTGCTTTTGTCTCCGACGGCCTCTTTTCTTTCAGCAGCGAAAAAGGGGCATTCCGCGCCCCGGCGCTCCCTCTTTTCATGCCCTGTAATACCGCTTCGCACAAAACTCCCGCCGCACCGTCACCGCGCCGCTGTCCGTCAGCCAGCTGACGAAGTTGGAGAAATTCCGCTCCACGATGCTGAACTTCAGCTCATTGTGCGTCCGCACGTTCTCCCGCTGGCAGAACGCCCCGATCCACTCCGAAAACGTCATCCCGTCCTCCAGCACCTCCAGCAGCTCCGCCCGTTTGCTTTGGATGAAGCCGATGTTGTGGTCGATGAGGCCCTCCAGCGCCTCCCGCCGCACCACCTCCTTGTGTGCCAGAATGTAAACGGGGTAGTCCGTGGTCTTCAGGCACGCTTTGCTCTCCAGATCCCTGGCGATGAACATACTGGTGGGCAGCTTCGCCCCGTCGATCTCGCTCTGACTGATGAGACAGTCCCCCACATAGGCCGCGCCGTCCGGCGTCACGAAGCCCAAGTGCCCTGCCGAGTGGCCCGGCAGCGGCAGTATGCCGAAGGCCCGCCCGTCCAGCTCCAACGACGTGTCCGTCTCCCGCAGCACCCTGTCCGCCGTGAAGCACTCCTCCAAAAACAGCTCCCGGCTCTTGCCGTAGGTCAGCGCCACGTAGTTGGCCCGGTAGCTGTCCGGGTTCACGGAAATGCCCGCCTCGATAAGGGAGAGGATGGCCTTTGCCCCATACCGCTCCTGCAAATACCGCACGTTCCCCGTGTGGTCGAAGTGCGCGTGGGAACAGAGCACGTACTTCGGCACAAGGCCGCTGCCGTCCAGCAGGTTCACAAGCCCCGCCCGATCCAGCTTGGCGTACCCCGTGTCTATCAGCACGATGTCCCGCTCATTCAGCTTGTAGATGGGCAGCAGCGCCGTGCTGCCCACCGCCGCGTATGTGTTGCCCAGCACGTGGAGCATCTCCATATCCTGCCACCTCCCGCAGAGTTTTCTCCATTATACACCCAACCGCGGAAAATACAAATTTTTTATTTTTACCCCTATGCAAACGCCGCGAAATAAGGTAGAATAGCATAAGTATAAAAAGGGAGGAAACGGGATGGAAGAACCGAGATTTAAGCGGGTGCTGCTGAAGATCAGCGGCGAAGCCCTGGCCGGCGACAAGCACTTCGGCCTTGACTTCCAGGTCATGGGCCGGGTGGCGGATGTCATCAAGGAGTGCGTGGCCATGGGCGTCCAGGTGGGCGTGGTCATCGGCGGCGGCAACTTTTGGCGCGGTGTAAAGGATGGCGAGGGCCACATCGAGCGCACCCGCGCCGACCACATGGGTATGCTGGCCACCGCCATGAACTGCATGGCCATGGCCGACGTGCTGGAGCAGAAGGGCGTGGACGTCCGGGTCCAGACGGCGCTGGAGATCAAAGAGGTGGCGGAGCCCTACATCCGGGCCCGTGCCGTCCGGCACCTGGAAAAGGGCCGGGTGGTGATCTTCGGCTGCGGCGTTGGCTGCCCCTTCTTCTCCACGGATACCGCCGCCGTGCTTCGCGCCGCGCGCGATGAATCGACCCGTGCTGACTGCGGCGCAATTTTGCAGTACATCCAGCAGAACTACCGTACCGTGCGCCTGAGCACGCTGGCGAGAGCGTTCCATTATAACGAGACCTATCTCTCCCGTATGCTGCAGAATTACATGGGCATGAGCTTTACGGAGATCGTCCGCGGCATCAAGATGACCCGCGCCGAGGAATACCTCTCGACCTCCACGCTCCGCATCCATGATATCTCCGCGCTCGTCGGCTACGACAGCGTGGATCACTTCTCCCGCACGTTCAAGTCTACGCACAATATGTCGCCGCAGGCCTACCGCCGTCTCACGACGAAGCGCGGGCTGCGCACGCTCGCTGCCTCGGCCGTGAAGGGCGAGAGTGCGGAAAAGAACGCGAAGACGGAGAAGGCGAAGAACGAATAATTCTCAGAATAAAATTGATCCGGAAGGACGTTGTCCTTCCGGATCTTTTTGTTTATGCGGGTCAATGCGGCGGAGAGGAGCGTGTGAGATCACATCGCAAATACGACCTGCAAAAAGTTATAGAGCCCGACGACCCAGGCGCTGTATTCGTGGCCGATGCCGGGGAGCTGGGTGAACCAGGCGTTTTCGCCGTCGGTCAGTCCGGGCACGCGGTCGGTGAGCGCGATGAAGTTTTCGCGGTGGAGCGCTGCCATGGAGTCACGCGTACCGATGCTGTTATAAAAGTACCGGATCGGGTAGGCGGCGTTGGCTTCGCCGGAAAGGGCATCCGCGGCGAGATCAACGTAGCAGTCGCTCCCGGAGAAGCAGCCAAACCACGCGAACAGATCGAGACAGAGCGGCATCACGGAGTTATAGGCGTAGATCGAGCCCATCGAAAGACCCGCGTAGGCAAAGTGGTCGCGCGCGGCGCTGATCGCCTCGCCGCTGCCGTCGGCGGCATAGGTCGAGTAGTTCTGCACGATGAACGGCAGAATGTCCTCGCGCAGCTCGCGGACGAACTGCTCCTCGTCCGGCACGCGGTCGTACCGGAAGAAGTTGCCGGA
>USNH01000100.1 GCA_900556015.1 uncultured Eubacteriales bacterium
GACATGACGCCCTGGAACGTGTAGCTCCGCGACGTCTCCAGCAGGGTAGACACATCCTTCCCGGACAGATCCGTGACCATATACGGCGTCAGCGTCTTATACAGGGTATTGGCCATGCCGCTGTCCTCCGCCACCAGCTCCTGCGCCTTCTTCATAAAGGCGGTCATATACGTCCGCTGCCGCCGCATACGGCTGGTGTTCTCGCCATCGCCCACGGACATCCGCCCGCGCAGATAGTGATGCGCCTGCTCCCCGTCCAGCGTGATGGTCTCGCCCATCACCAGACTGGGGTCGCACTGCGAGAAATCGTCCTCGATGGTGACGGTCACGCCGCCCACCGCGTCGTTGATCAGCGACATCGAATCCATATTGAACGCCGCGTAGCCGTCGATAGTCACGCCGTACAGCAGCGCGGACACAGCCCGCACGGTGTTCTCGCAGCTGTCCTCCATGCCCGTACCCATGGAGTGTGACAGCGCCAGCTGCATCTGCTGCTGTTGGTTCAACGGCTTGCCCTCCGTGTCCACGAAATCCACCATGCACATGGTGTCGCGGTTCAGCTGGAGTATGGCATAGCTCTGCTGCGCCTTGTCCACCACCACCAGCAGCAGCGTATCGGCCTGTCCGCCGAAATAGTTGGTGTAATGCGCCACCTCACCGTCGTGATCCACGCCCATCAGCAGGTACGATGCGATGTTCTTCCGCGGCGTATACGTCACGCCGTCCAGCGTCAGCGGCTGCAAGCCGCCGCTGCCCACCATATCCTCCACGGTTTTCCCGCCGCCCTGTCCGTCATCCTGCCGCTCCGATGACTGCCCGGTCACGAGAAGCACCACGCCCACGATAACGGCCAGCGCGGCGGCCAGCACTATGTATAAGCCCTTCTTCTTCACAGCCGCTCCTTTTCCTTCGTCTCCGCCGCCAGCGCCTCGGCCAGCAGCCTGCTTCCCAGCTGGTCGATCCGATGCAGCACCGGCTCTCCCAGCTTCCTCTCGATGATGTCCCGTCCAGCGCCCAGCTCAGGCGGACGGCTCTCCAAATTGTGGCAGTCGCTGCCCAGCAGGTGCGCCTCGCCCCGCCGCAGCAGCTCCAAATACGGCTTCCGCTTGAACAGCGGCAGCAAGCACTCCGCGTTCAGCTGCACCAGCACCGGCAGCATCAGAATGCGCTCCAGAATGTCCCGGTTCTTTTGCAGCGGCAAAAACCGCTCCAAATGCGCCAGTATCACCTGATAGTCCAGGGTGATGCACAGCCGCGTCACCACGTCCAGCTCCGCGTCCGTCCACTGCTGGAACGGCATCTCCAGCAGCAGTATATTCGTCCCCTGGATGCACAGCGCGTCCAGGTCGTCCAGCTCCGGCAGTTCGAGGAAAAATGCCACCTCAGCTCCCAACAGGATCTGTGGCATGCCATCCTCCAGCCGCCGGGACAGATGCTCCCACGCCGCCGTCCGCCGCTCCAAAAAGGACTCTACGCTGCGCCGCCAGCCGTAAAAATGCGGTGTCGCCACGCATACGTCCACGCCCTGTGCGGTCATCTCCCGCAGCATGGCCAAGCTCATGTCCGTGTTCTTGCTGCCGTCGTCAATGCCCGGCAGGATGTGGCTGTGAAAATCAATGACCCGACTGCGGCCCATGGCGCGCACCCCTTTCTCTTTGTCAGAAGTGTGCGCGGGGAAACCGACAGGTCGGTTTCCCCGCGCCGTTTCTTGGGTTAGCTTAGGCAGCGCGACGCTTGCAGGCGACGGCCACACCGGCGAACATGACCACGCCCAGGCCCAGGATCAGCTCCACGGGCACATCGTTGGTCTTGGGGGCGGTGACGTCCGCGCCGGAAGCACCGGCGGTGGCAGTACCGGCGCTGCTGCCGCCGGCGTTCTCAACCACGGCCACGGCGAGCGTACCGCCAGGAGCGGTGAAGGTCAGGGTGGTGCCGTTCAGGGACACGTTGGAGGCGGCGACCCACATCAGGTTCTGGCCTTCAAAGATTGCCGCGGCATTATCGCCAATCGCACAGTACACGGACAGGGTGGCGTTGCTCATCACAGCGGGCATCTCCAGAGTCAGCTTACCGCTCTGGGGAACGCTGAACCCAACGGCAGTGACCTTGTCGCCGCTCAGACCGATGTTCTCGCCAGCGTCGGGCTGAGTGACGTCGATAGGGGTGCCGTTAGCGCCCGTGACGCGCACAGCGGGGCTGCTGTTGGCCGCACTGGCCACAGCGACGGTCATGCATACCATGCACAGCGCCATGACAAGTGCCAGAAACTTTTTCATGATAAAGTTCCTCCTTTAAAAATATTTTCATAAAGGGCGCACTGTCTTCGAAACACAGTACGCTCGTTATGACGCATTAAGAGGCAGCCGAGTCGTCCACCAGCACGCCCAGGATGAGATACCGATAATAGGTCTCCCCGTTCATGCAGGTGGCCAATATGACCACCTTGTCCTCCGTGCCCGGGCGCAGGATGGACGGCAGATTAACGTGCTCGTTGCTCTGTCCGTACAGCTGCCCGAAATACTGGTTGAATACGGAGGCATCGGTAAAATCGTGATAGTACAGGATGTGCGCGTCGTCAGAGGGTGTGCCGCCGATGACCCGGTATTTCAGCACCCGCTCCGGCAGGTAGATGTAGAAGTATTCCTCCGTCCCCGTCAGGTCTGCCGCCTCCATCCGGGACTGCAAGCCGCCGAACATGGTGCGGTCGGCCATGTTGTGGCCGTAGATCACCGTAACGGGGTCGTCGAACGTCTTGGTGTTGTACGTCCGCTCTGTATACAGACTGCCCGCCACCGCCTCGTTGCCGTCAATGTCACGGCGCAGGTAGTACGCGTCGTTGTCCTCCCGCTGGAGGATGGGGTAGTCCACGTTCGTGCCCGGATACTCGATCCAGGCGTACACGTCCGGGTTGCGTGCCTGCCACGCGGCGAAGTCCACCGGCACGTCCACCGTCTTGCCCTGCTGCTCCTGGGCGGCGATGTCCCCGTTGGGGTCTTTGTCCAGGGGCTTGGCGTGCTGGGCGCGGCTGCTCAGAGCCACCACCAGCACCACCGCGCAGATGACGCACAGCACGGCGGCCACAATGGTGACCACCGATCTTTTGCCTTTGCTCTTGTTCTCGTTTTCGTTCATAGCTGTCAGTTATTCGAGGTGTAGTTGCTGTAATACCCGTACCGGGCGTACTTGTAATAGTAGGGACTGTTTTCCATCTTTACCCGGTTCAGCACCGTGCCCAGCACCGGGCAGTTGATGCTCTTGAGCTGCATCAGGCTGGAGGATATGATGCGCCGGGGCGTCACGCCGCCCCGCACCACCAAAATCGCGCCGTCACAGTGGGCCGCGATCTGTAGGCCGTCGGCCACGCTGCCCAGCGGCGGCGTGTCCACCAGCACCACGTCGTACTCCTGCCCCAGCCTGTCCAGCAGCTGCTGGAAGCGGTCGCTTTGCAGCAGCAGCGTGGGGTTGGCGATGGTGCGGAACGTGGGGATGATAAAGCCTGTATCCAGGTCGGTCTTGTAGGTCACGTCGTCCAGCGATGCGTTGCCCGCCAGATAGTGGGCCAGGCCCTGCGGGTTGCGCTCCTTGCTGTCCAGTGTGAACTGCCAGCGGACGTGCATCACGCTGCGGCGCAGATCCGCGTCCACCAGCACCACCTTCTTGCCGGACTCCGCCAGCATCCGCCACAGGTTGTAGCTCACGAAGCTCTTGCCCTCGTCCGGGGTGCTGCTGGTGATGAGTACCTTCTTATACTGGTCGCCGCAGAAGTTGAAGTTGATCCGCAGCCGGTTCAGGCCCTCCCGTGTGGAATAGGGCAGAGGGGTCTTATTGTTGATGGTTAAGGACTTCATTTCTTCCGCCGCTCCTTTGCTTGACTGCGCTTTCCGTCGGGCTTCATCCCGTCCTCGTCGCGGTTCGCGCTCTCCTCCGGGATCACCGCCAGCGGCATCAGGCCGAAGTACTTCTCCATGTCCTCCTCCGTGCGGATGGAATCATTGCACAGATAGCGCACCACGTACACGCCGTAGGTCAGCACCGCCAGCAGCAGTGCGCCCAGCAGCGCGTTGCGGGTATAGCTCGGGCCGGCGCGGAGCGTGGGCACAACGGCCTCCTCCGCGATGTGCGGCTCGTTGCATTCCATCACCGCCGGCAGCCACGTCACGGCCAGCTCCGCCACCTCGTTGGCGATCTTGGCGGACAGCGCCGGGTCTTCGGTGGTGGCGGAGATTTCCAAAATGCGCGTGCCGTTCTTGTTGATGATCTTGATCTGCTCCCGCAGCCCCTTCACGGTGGTGTCGGTCAGCCGCAGGTTGTGGATCACGCTCTCCATCACCGGGCGGCTCAGCAGCAGCTCCTCGTAGTCCGCCGTCAGGTTCGTACCGATTTGCAGGTCGGACAGATTCACCACGGAGTCGTTGGACGCGGACACCACGTACAGCAGCGCGGATGCCTCGTATGTAGGCTTAATGAGAAAATAGGTCGCCGCGCCGGTTAAAATACCGCCGGCCAGCAGGGCGGCCAGGACGATCCATATCTTTTGCCGGAGCAGATGCAGCAGCTCCAGCAGGTCTATTTCCATTTCGCCCGATTGGGTCACTTTTTCCTGGTCCATGGGGTTTCTCCTCCTTGTGTAAACGAAAGGACGCTGTTCTCAGCACCGCCCCGGGCGGCATCACACCGCCCGGCATGGGTTCTGACGACCAGCGTCCGGTCACGCGCACCACATCGCGGGTCAGCCGTCCCGACCCGTCGCAGCGCGCATTATTCGGTTTCTCCTGCCCGTGGCCAACGCCCCGTGCAAGGCTTCCCCCGAAACCCCTTTCGCCTTGTGTCAAACATCCATCCGACAACAATGCTATTTTGCGTTATAGTATCACACTGGTTATAAGAATGCAAGTGTTTTACAGCAAATTTTTCAATATTATTCCACAAAAATGTTAAGTATTTCCAGGTTGTCAGTACGACAAAAACGGCAGTTTTACCCGCCCAACGCGCCGGAAAATGTACAGCAGCACGCACAGTGTCAGGGGCAGACACGCACCCAGCCAGCTGTACTGCGACTGGATCAGCAGGTTGA
>USNH01000101.1 GCA_900556015.1 uncultured Eubacteriales bacterium
GCTTCTCGTGATTGGGGTTCTTGCCGTCCAGGTTCTCCCAGTTGTACTCGATGAGGCCCAGCCAGGACATCTCGCCCAGCAGCTTTTCCAGCTTGTCCTCCTCCATGCCCGTCAGCTTCACCATCTGGGCTAGGGTCTTGGGCTTCCGCACGCCCATTTTCAGGGCCACGTCCACCATCTCGTCCGTCAGCACGCCGTCCAGCCCCCAGTACTCCGGGTCGTCCACCGTGGTCTTCAGGCCGATGCGGTTGGCGATCATCGCGCCCAGCTTCAGCAGGTTCTCCCGGGGAGGCTTGTCGGGGCTGGGGATCTGGAACGGGAGCTTCTCCCCGTCCAGGGGGAAATTGGTGGGCTTGCTGCCGTTGATGTCTCGCATCGTCTCTCCTCCGTTTTCTGCTGCTCCGACCAGCCGCCTGGGCCGCCGTGTGGGAACAACGGTGTAGTTTTTGCCCTATTGCCCACATTTTATCAACTTTTTCGCCGTTTTTCCATTGACTTTTCTTCTAAACGTGTGGTACATTTTTATATGGTCGTGGTCAGACCAAGAATAATAGTCAGGAGCTGTCGTTATGGCCTTTCATGAGATCGTCGCCCCCACCGTCAAGGCGCTGTTTATCCAGCAGATCGAAGGCATGATCCTGTCCGGCGAACTGCGCCCCGGCGACCGGCTGCCCACCGAGCGGGAGCTGGCCGACGAGATGAAGATCAGCAAGACCGTAGTCCACGAGGGCTTGCGGGAGCTGCACCGGCTGGGCTTTTTGGACATCGCGTCCCGCCGGGGCGTCACCGTGGCGGACTACGCCCAAACCGGCAGTCTGGAGACGCTGACGGCCATCATGGACTTTCACGGCGGTCTGCCGGACGGAAAGACCGCCCGCAGCATCCTCCAACTCCGTTACTATCTGGAAGCGCCCGCCATGGAGGAGCTGGCCGCCCGCCGAAGCCCGTCTGATATTGCCGCCCTGCGGGCCTTGCAGCGGCAGGCGGAGGAGGCCTCCACCCGGGACGTGCAATCCCTGGCCGAGGCGCTGTTCCGCTACCACCGGGGCGTCACCTTTCTCAGCGGCAACACCATCACGCCTCTGCTGTTCAACGCCTTCACCCGGGTCAATTTGGAGTTTTGGAAGGGCTACATCCGCTCCGAGGGCGTGGCCCGCTGCTTGGAGCGACTGGCACAGTTCACGGAGCACATCGCCGCCGGGGACGGCGCAGCCGCCGCCCAACTCCTCCGCACCGGGCTGGAGGAGTTCATGGCCCGCATGGAATAGGAAAAGCAGCACCCGACAGAATATGTCGGGTGCTGCTCGTCTCTTTATCTCCGTTTGCCACCGCCGAAGCCGCCGCCTCCGAAGCCACCGCCACGGCTTCCGCCGCCGCGGCTGCCTCCGCCGAAGCCACCGCCGCCGAAACCGCCGGAGGGACGGCTGGGCCGGCTGGGCCGGGGCGCACTGGGCCTTGGGCCGCTGGGACGGGACGCGCCGGGACGCGGACCGGGTCTCGGCCCGCTGGGACGCGGGCCGCCGCCCATAGGGGGTCGCGGGCCGCCGCCGTGAGGCGGACGGGGAGGCCGGGGCGGGCGGGGACGGTGAGGCCGCCCCCAAAAGATGGGATAGTAATACGCGGGGCGGACAACACCGATCACGTTCGGGCCGTACCGCCGCCGGTAGCGGCTGTACCGCACGGCGTCCAGCGCGGCCCACACCACAAAGAGCACCAAAATGAGCACCACCACGCCCGCGACAGACGTACCGCCGGAGGGCGCGGACGGAGCGTACCAGCCGCCATCGCTGCCGCCGCTGTCACCGCCGCTCAGCTGCGCCTGGCCGTAGAACACATCGGCCTGACGGAAAAAGGCGGTCACCGCGCTGTCGAAGTCACCGTCATAATAGGTGGTCTCGATGGCCCGGCTCAGCTGGCTCTGCTGGGTGTCAGTCATGGCGTAGCCCACGTCGTCGCCGCAGTAGACCTGCCAGTCGCCGTCCTTCACCAGCACCAGGATCATGTCGTTCCGGCCCAGTCCCCACGCCTCGCCCAATTTGGCGGCGTAGTCCTGGCCATCCCAGCCCACCAGCTTGTCAACGGTGGCCACGGCCACCACGGCGTAATACTTGCCGTCCCAGCTGCCGTTATAGTCCCGGATCAGCTGCTCCGTCTCGTCACTGAGCAGGCCGGCGTCATCGCAGACCCACTGCCGGTACTGCACGTCCAGCAGCGCCGTGGGCGTTTTGGCGATGAAGGTGTCCTTCCGGCTCTGCCCGATGAACACGGCGGCGGCGATGGAGATAACCAGCACCACCAGCGCCACGCCCCGTTTTTCAAAAAACTTCATACGTATTCCCCTTTCTGAAGGAGATATAAGACTATAAGTGCCTCAGCTCCGCAGCTCCATCAGCTTCTGCTTCAGCTCCGCAGCTCCATCAGCTTCTGCTTCAGCTCGCCCTCAATGCGGCCCAGCTCGACCTCCGCCTCTTTCCGCTTGGCCGCGCCCTCCTTTTGGATACGGGCCACCTCGTCCAGGGTGGAGATCAGCTGCTGGTTGGTGTGCTGCAGCGTCTCGATGTCCACGATGGAGCGCTCCGCCTCCTTGGCGGTGGCGATCGTGCCCATCTTCAGCGTGTCGGCGTTCTTCTTCAGCAGCTGGTTGGTCATCTCCGTCACCGCGTTCTGCGCGGCGGTGGCCTGACGGCTGTGCTCCATGCCCAGCGCCAGCACCATTTGGCTCTTCCACAGGGGGATGGTGTTCACCAGCGAGGACTGGATCTTCTCGATCATCAGCGTGTCGTTGTTCTGCAAGAGCCGGGTCTGCGGGCCCATCTGAATGGACACTATGCGGGTCAGCTCCAAATCGTGGAGCTTCTTCTCAAAGCGGTCGCACAGGCTCACCAGATCGTTGTACGCCTGGGCATCCTCCGCCAGGCCGCTGGCCTCCGCCTTCTTCCGCAGCTCCTCCACCTCGGTGGCGCGAACCTCCGCCAGCCGCTTCTTGCCGGCCAGGATATACATGGTCAGCTCCTTGTAATACTTCAGGTTCAGCTCATACATCTGGTCAAACATGGCCACATCCTTCAGCAGGGTGATCTGATGCTGCTCCAGAGACTGGGCGATTTTGTCCACGTTGGCCTCCACCTTGCCGTACTGGGCCTTCATGGTCTCCAGCCGGCTGCCGGTCCTTCTGAACAGGCCCGCCAGGCCCTTCTTTTCCTCCTCCTCGCCGAAGCCCTTCAGCTCCACCACCAGCTGGCTCAGGTCCTTGCCGATCTCGCCCAGGTCCTTGTTGCGGACGCTGTTCAGGGCGTTTTCGGAAAAGCCCGCCACGCTCTTCTGGGCCGCCGCGCCATATTGCAAAATCATGTTGGTGTCCCGGATGTCGATCTTGTGGGAGAAATCCTCCACCGCCTTCTTTTCCGCGTCGGTCAGCAGCTTGTCGTCCACCGCAATCTTTTCGCCCGTGTGAACGGCTACGGTGTCGCCCGCGTGCAGCTGCGCAATCGGGGTGCGCGCCACACGGCCGTCCTCCAGCACCTTCCACACGTCGCCGTCGTCCGCGGAGAGCATCTTCTTGATGGAAGAACGCGTCCGCTCGATGGTGTAAGAAGTCATCAGCTCGGCCAAATCCGACAACGCCAAAATCATCAGCGCGGAGTGCGGCGTGCCGAGCATCAGGCTCGCGACGATGGAAGTCACGGTCAGGAAATCGGCGTTCGGCCGCATGTCCTTTCGGAGTCCTTCCAGCGCGCTCCTTGTCATCGGCGCGGAAAGGCCGAGGCTCGCCAGCGCTTCCAGCGAGGTGAAATTCGCCAGCGCGCCGCCCAGCAGCGGGGCGGTAAAGAGCGTGTTGCCCAGCACCATTGCGCCCGCGTTCACCGCCAGCCGCTTGGCCAGACGAGCGGTCGTCATCGGCTGCTCAGCCGTTTCTTCCTTGCCGCTTGCGTGGCGCGCGCGCAGGGCGGGCATCGCATAGCGTGCCAGCACCATATCCGCGCATTCCGCCAGCGCCGCGGAATCCAGCTTGTTTTGATCGTATTCCAGCAAAACGCTGCCCGTGCAGGGCGTCACCTGCACACGGCGCACGCCGGCAATCGTGGCCAGCGCCCCGGCCACGTCCATGCGCGCGTCAAACAGAAAGGCAAGCCCGTCAACCCGCAGGCGAAGCCGCCCCGGCAGGCTGCTGGCGATCTGCCCCTTCATCCAATCCTTGTTTGATTCTCTGCGAAGCATTTTTCAACCCTCTTTGACTTGCGGAAGCCGCAGGATCAGCCGCTGGCGCACAATCTGCTCCAGCTTTTGTTCGTCGACCTCCTCCGGCTTGATCTCTTTGGCGATTTCAAGTCCTGTGTCTACAACGATATCCACCCAGCGCAGAATCCGGCGGCTGCTGGTCGTCTGCGCGTCATAGAGCACGAGCGCCGTGCCGATGCGTGCGTTGACGGCGACATCCGTTACGCCGGGGAGCATCGTCAAAACATCCTGAACATAATGCAGATAGGGCAGTGCCTCCTTGGACAGCTGCTCGCTGTGGCGGAAGCGCATGCGCAGCCGCCCAGGCAGGTCGCATTCCACACGCGGCTTGAGGCAGTGGCGCAGAAACGTTTCTCCAACGATATTCACAGGCGATCCCCCCCGAACAGGCGGGCAGCCCACCAGAGCAGCGTCATTGCGCCCGGCACAGCCAGACCTGCGAGCCGCCACTCCCTAATTGCCAGCACGGAAAGCGCCGTCCCGGCGAGCATTTTGCCATCCATCAGGCCGTTGGTCGCGCCCATCACGCCGCGATCCACCGCATCCAGAATGGTGTGCAGGCCGCTTTCCATGCGGCTTTTCTGCTTGCCGCTGATGACCGCGTCCAGACCCAGCAGCTTGATGACCGCGCCCTCGATGACGGCAGCCTCAACCTTGCGCTCGTCATAGCACACGAGCATGCTGCCCGTGCGCGGCTCAAGCTCCACGCGATGCACCACGCCCGTGCCGAGCAGCTGCTCCCGCGCCTGCTCGGCCTGATCCATGCTGCCCGAAAGAGACGACACATACAGCCGCATGCGGCCGGGGATGCTGGCTCGCACCTCGAG
>USNH01000102.1 GCA_900556015.1 uncultured Eubacteriales bacterium
CGCGGTGCGGCGCGAGGGGCAGACGGTGCACCGCGTGCGCGCGTTCGCGGACACGCCGTGCGCGTGCGGGACGGCCGTGTGCGACGCGGGCGCGCTCGACGCGGTCCTCGCGCACGCGCTCACGGGCGCGCTGCGCGTCGACGCCGCGGAGCACCCGCTGCTGCTCACGGAGCCCATCGCGCAGCCGCGCGCCGAGCGCGCCGCGCTCGCCGAGCTCTGTCTCGAGCGCCACGGCGCGCCCGCGTTCTTCCTCGCCAAGACGAACGTGCTCGCGGCGTTCGCGGCGGCCAAGGCGACCGCGCTCGTCGTCGACGTCGGCCAGGATCAGTTTCGCCTTTTCACGCGGGTAGTAGATGAGCGTGGCCACGCTGCACACGAACCACCCGGCGGGATAGCTGAGGGCGATGGGGATGATCTCGTTGGAGATATAGTTGGACATGATATACAGATATATCTGCCGGAACACCACGAACGACCCCAGCATGATCCACATGGGCATTTGGCTGTTGCCCGCGCCGCGGAGCGCACCGGCGTAGATTTGATTGATGCAGAAGAAGAAATAGAACGGCGACAGCAGCCGCAGCAGCAGCGCGCCGTAGCTCACCACCTCGGCCTTGCTGTTGAAGAACGCCGTCAGATCCGGGGCGAACAGCAGCACGGGGATCAACAGCACCGCCGTAACGGCCACGGACAGCCACAGCGATATACGCACGCCCTTCTTGGCCCGGGGCGTATCTCCCACGCCCAGGTTCTGCCCCACAAAGGTGGTGTTGGCCATGGAGATGGACTGCACCGGCAAAATCACCAGCTGATCCACCTTGGTATACGCCGTCCAGCCGGACATACAGTCCGGGCCGAAGTAGTTGATATAGCTCTGCACGAACACATTGGAAAACGCGGTGATGGCCATTTGCAGCGCCGCGGGGATACCCACCGCCACGATCTGCCGCAGCACGCTCCACGTGAACCGCAGGGCGCGCAGCTCCAGCCGGATACCGCCCTCGGCCCGCATCAGCACCCACAGCGTCAGCAGCGCCGACACCGCCTGGGCGATGATGGTGGCATAGGCCACGCCCTCCACGCCCATGTGGAACTTGATGACGAACAGCAGATCCAGCACCGTGTTCAGCACGGCGGACACCACCAAAAAGTAGAAGGGCCTCCGTGAGTCACCCACCGCCCGGAGAATGCCCGAGCCCATGTTGTAGAGCAGCAGCCCCATGACCCCGGCGAAATAGATCCGCAGATACGCCGCCTGCTCCGGGGCGACCTCCGCCGGCGTTTTCATCAGCTGGAGCATCAGGGGCGTCATGGCGATACCGGCGGCGGTGAACACCACGCCCAGCACCAGCGTCAGCATCAGGGCGGTGTGGACGGCCTGCCGCACCTTCTCCTCCCGGCCCGCGCCGTAGTACTGGCTGATGACCACGCCCGCGCCGCTGGAGAGGCCAAGGAAAAAGCCGATCAGCGTATTGATCACCGGTCCTACCGTGCCCACGGCGGAAAACGCCTCGTTGCTGACGTAGTTGCCCACCACCCAGGTGTCTACCATGTTGTAGAGCTGCTGGAACAGATTGCCCAGCAGCAGCGGCAGGGAGAAATTGATCAGGTGCTTTGTGATGCTGCCCTGCGTCATGTCCACATCGTACCGCGCCTGGCGGTGATGGGTGTGGAACGGCAGATGCAGGTGGACGGAATGGCGCATATCGTGTTCTCCTGTTCAGACTACTTTTCCTTATGATACCATAAGGAGTGCAATCAATGCAACAGGAAGAATACGCCGCAGCTTATGTATTTGGCGTTGTATTCAGCGGCAGCGTCAGAAACTCCTCCACCTCCGCCGGACGCATGACGGACACCTCATAGGCGGTGCGGTCGGTGAGCACGCCGTTTTCGTTTTTCGTATAGACCCGGCTCTGTACCCGCCCTTCGGCGGTGAACCGCTGGCCGGTGTGCAGGCAGGCCGCCTGCTGTGCCACCGCGCCCCAGGCGATGCAGGGCAGGTAATCCGCCCGCCCATACCGCCGGTTCACCGCCAGGATCATGTCGCAGATCTCCCGCCCCAGGGGCGTGCGCCGCAGCACCGGCTGCTTGCACAATATGCCGGAGAGCTGGATGCGGTTCAGCGGCCCAGCACCGCCGGCGGTCAAGGTCTGGGCGAACACGGAGATGACCAGCCGGCTTCCCTGCCCGCTCTTGTTGTTGAAGGAGCGCAGCTGGCCCGCCACCGTCACCGTGTCGCCGGGGGACACCGGCAGCGCGTCCAGCAGCGGCTGGGGCGCGATGACCTGCAGCTTGTCCGGCTGGCCGGACAGGCGGAGGACGGACAGTGGAAAACGGCAGAAGGCACAGCCATGGTTCACATGGGACAGCACCGGCGCTTCCAGCACCGTGCCGCACAGCTCCACCCGGTTATAATTCAGCTCCATACGCACACACCTCGTTTGTTGATATGCCACAGCCTATGCGGCGGCATTTCGGAATATGCTCTTTTCAAACCGGCCTCGTTTTGGTATACTGCTTATAACGAAGGAGTTGATGACCATGCGATACAAAGGAAAAGTCTACCGTCCGCCCTCCGAGGCGTACAGCCTCATCGTACAGGTGACGTATGGGTGCAGCCACAACCGCTGCGCCTTCTGTGATATGTACGACGACAAGCATTTTTCCATGCGGCCCATGCAGGAGATACGGGAGGACTTCGAGCTGGCCCGCCGTGTATACAAGCGGGTGGAGCGGGTGTTCCTGGCGGACGGCGACGCGCTGATGCGGAAGACCGCCGACCTGGTGGAAATACTTGGATTGATATACGGTCTGTTCCCGGAGTGCGAGCGGGTGAGCTGCTACGCCTCCCCCGCCAGCTTGCAGGTGAAAAGCGAGGACGAGCTGCGCCTTTTGCGGGCACGGGGCTTACAGATGGTCTACATGGGGCTGGAGTCCGGGTGCGACGCGGTGCTGACGCGGATGCAGAAGGGACACGACGCGGCGGCCATCGTGGCGGCGGGACAAAAGGCCCGGCGCTGCGGCTTTGCCCTGTCGGTAACAGCCATCTCCGGCCTTGGCAGCGTGGCGCTGTGGCGACAGCACGCGGCGGACACGGCGAAGGCGGTAAGTGCGATAAAACCTGAATATTTGGGACTGCTGACGTTGATGGTAGAACATGGAACGCCGCTGGAGAGCTGGGTGAAAAACGGTGAATTTACGCTGCTCAGTCCGCTGGAGGTACTGAAGGAGACGGAGCTGTTTTTGCAGCAGGTGGACAGCGAGGGCACGGTGTTTCGGGCCAACCACGCCAGCAACTATCTGACGCTGAAGGGCACGCTGAACGGCAACCGGGAAGCCCTTTTGGGGCAGATCGGCGCGGCGCTGGCGGGGCGGCGCGACCTGAAGCCGGAATTTTTACGGGCGCTGTAAAGTTGAAAAAAGTGCTTGACAAGCGGAGAAAAACGTGCTAAAGTGCGTTCATACTTCAAAAACCGTTGAGTAAGAGGAGTAGGCGCACAGGAAACTTTCAGAGAGCCACGTATCGGTGGGAGCGGGGCAGCGGAACGTGCGGTGAATGGACTTACGAGGGCGGGGAGAACACCCGGAAGGGCCAGTAATACCCGACGGCAGCCGCAGCCGTTACCCAGGCGGAGCGCATGATAGTGCGTGCAGAGTGGGCGCGAAAGCGCCAATGTGGGTGGTACCGCAGATATGTTTTTACAGTCTGTCCCATGGTTTTTCCATGGGACAGACTTTTAATTTTGCTTGAAAAAACCTTGAAAAGCAAGTGGAAAATTCAAGTAAAAAACTTGAAAAATCTTGAAAGACTTTGAAAAGAGAAAGGAAATATCACTATGGGCAAGATCATCCTTACCGGCGACCGCCCCACGGGCCGCCTCCATGTGGGTCACTATGTGGGTTCGCTGCGTAACCGCGTCGTTTTGCAGAACAGCGGCAAGTTCGACAAGCTGTTCTTCATGATCGCCGACGCACAGGCGCTGACCGACAACTTCGACAACCCCGGCAAGGTGCGGGAGAACATTTTGCAGGTGGCGCTGGACTATATGGCCTGCGGCATCGACCCGGCCAAGTCCCATATGTTCATTCAGTCCGTGGTGTGCGAGCTGACGGAGCTGACGTTCTACTACATGAACCTGGTGACGCTGGCCCGGCTGGAGCGCAACCCCACCGTGAAGGCGGAGATCCAGCTGCGGGGCTTTAACCACAGCATCCCCATGGGTTTCCTCACCTATCCCGTCAGCCAGACGGCGGACATCACCGCGTTCATGGCGGACACCGTGCCCGTGGGCGAGGACCAGCTGCCCATGATCGAGCAGGCGCGGGAGATCGTGCGGCGGTTCAACGAGCTGTACGGCGAGACGCTGGTAGAGCCTACGGCCCTGCTGCCGGACAACGCCGCCTGTTTGCGGCTGCCCGGCACGGACGGCAAGGCCAAGATGAGCAAGTCGCTGGGCAACTGCATCTATCTGGCGGACGAGCCGGAGGACATCCGCACCAAGGTCATGGGGATGTTCACCGACCCCAACCATTTGCAGGTGTCCGACCCGGGGCAGACCGAGGGCAACCCGGTGTTCATGTATTTGGACGCCTTCTGCCGGGACGAGTTCTTCGCCAAGTATCTGCCGGAGTACGCCAACCTGGATGAGCTGAAGGCGCATTACCAGCGGGGCGGCCTGGGCGACGTGAAGGTGAAGAAGTTCCTGAACAACGTATTGCAGGAGACGCTGGAGCCCATCCGGCTGCGGCGGCAGGAGCTGGCCAAGGACCCGGGGTATGTGATGGACGTGCTGCGGCAGGGCACGGAGGTGGCGCAGGCCGCCGCCGCCGAGACGCTGGCCAAGGTGAAGCACGCCATGCAGATCGATTATTTTGCGTGAGGGACGGGAGTTCCGCGCCCCGGCGCAGAGAAAATTCTTTTATTTGCCTCCGGCGGGGTAATTCTTTCCCGAAAGAAAGCACCCAAAAAGCGGTTAAAAATACGGGATTTCGATTTACTATTCCTTTCTTTTTGCCTCCGGCGGGTTACTTTTGTCAGT
>USNH01000103.1 GCA_900556015.1 uncultured Eubacteriales bacterium
CGTTGACCCGGCAGAGCGCGAGGCAGTCTCCACCGCGGTCGCGAACGCCGCATGGGTCGGTCTGCCTGTGCACTGGAACAGCACCGTGTTCGGTCTCTTCGGCAGCGGCAGCATTGACACCGCCCTGCTGTGGTCCGCAGTGTTCACCATCGTCCCCCTGTCCCTCGCAACCATGGTCGAGCACATCGGCGACATCTGCGCAATATCCTCCACCGTCGGTCAGAACTTCATGTCCGACCCCGGCTTCCATCGCACCCTCCTCGGCGACGGTCTCGCGACCTCCCTCGCCGCGCTCTTCGGCGGCCCCGCAAACACCACCTATGGCGAGAACACCGGCGTGCTTGCGCTCTCCAAGGTCTATGACCCGCGCGTCATCCGCATCGCTGCCGGCATAGCGATTCTCGTCTCCTTCTGCCCGAAGTTCGCCGCGCTCGTCTCCGCCATGCCCACCGCCACCATCGGCGGCGTGTCCCTCATCCTCTACGGTATGATCTCCGCCGTCGGCGTGCGCAATGTGGTGGAGAACAAGGTGGATCTCACCAAGTCCCGCAACCTCATCATCGCCGCCGTCATCTTCGTCTGCGGTCTGGGCTTCGCCTCCACCGGCGGCATCACCTTCACCGTGGGCAGCGCCGACATCACCCTGACCGGCCTGGCCATCGCCGCCCTGGCAGGTGTGGTGCTGAACGCCATCCTGCCCGGCAACGACTACGAGTTCGGCAAGAGCGTCGAGGGCGACGCCAGCGCCGACCTGGGCAGCTATTGATACCTCTCCCCATACAAACACCGAGGGACGCCGCAAGGCGTCCCTCGTCATTTTTATTGGAAAATACGGCCTGTTTCATCCCTCTGCCGGCGGCAAAAGCACCACCTCCAGGCCCTGCCGCATGGCGTACTCCACGGTGCGCCGTGTGCCGCCCTCCTGTCCGTCAAACACAGCGATAACGCGCCCGCTGTGCTCCACCATATAGCGGTTGCGCCGCTGCATACACCCCGGCGCGTACCGGGCCTGTACCAGCGTTTCGAAATCGCACCGCTCGATGAGGGAGCGCCACCGCGCCCGCTCCGCCTCCGGCCAGCCATCGGCCTGGGTGGGGCACGGAATGGCCGCCTCCACCGTGATGTGGGGATACCGCTCCCGGGCGGCCAGCGCCGCCTCGCAGGCGTAGAGATCCGCCCCACGGGCCATGCCGCAGATGAAGTGGGCATACCCATCCTCGCAGGCATCGCACACCGCGTCATACAGCCGCTTTTTCAAATTTTCGCACCGCGGGTCAGCCTCATTCTCACCCCAGGGCAGCTTCTCGGGCCGATAGCCGGAGAAGCACACGGACATCTGCCTCGGCCTCATGCCCTCACCTGCCTTCCACGCTCCATTGTACTCAGGAAACCGGGATTTGTAAAGAGCTCACGCCTTTTCCTCCGGCAGGAACTCCATCAGGTCGCCCGGCTGGCAGTCCAGCGCGGCGCACAGCCGGTCCAGCGTCTCCAGCCGCACCGCCCGTGCCTTCCCCGTCTTGAGGATGGACAGATTCGCCAGCGTGATGCCCACCCGCTCGCTCAGCTCCGTCAGGCTCATCTTCCGCTTTGCCAGCATTACGTCTATGTGAAATACGATCATACCGCCACCTCACACCGTCCAGTCGCTGTCGTCCTGCAATGCCGCCGCATCCGCCACCAGCCGGCTCAGTGCCAGGGCCATCACGCCCACCATGGCGCACACCATCGTGCCCGCCGGCATGAGGATCACCGTCAGCCCCGGCGACCCCGCGCCCAGCAGCCCCAGCGCGATCACGCCCACCGGCACCAGCACCGCGTCAAAAAACGCCAGCCGCGCCACCGTGTGCATGGCCCGGGCGTTGGCGGCACAGAACGCCTCGCCCTGCCCGATGCGGCCAAACACCCGCCACATCAGGGCCATCCCCCAGAACACCGGCGCGGCGAACAGCCACGCGAAGATCAGGCACGGCCAAAACGCCCAGGCGTACTCCGGGGCTGTCCGGGCGATGCCCCGGCCCTGCTCCGGCAGAAACCAGAAGAAAATAGCCGCGCACACCAGCGCCGCGATGATGAGGCCGACACGCAGCAGCACCGCCAGCTTTTTATGCTCGATACGCTTCATAATATCCACATCCTTTCTGCGGTGAGCATACCACAACTCATATCGTTTGTCAACTATTTTTTATTGTGTTTCGATAAATATTTACTGCGAATTGATATACGCAAGAAAACTGTTGCATTCTGTGGAAGCATGGTGTATCATAGGGGACGAAAACAACCGCATATTTTGTCTTCGGGGCGGGGTGCAAGTCCCCACCGGCGGTACAGTCCGCGAGCGGCGTCAGCCGCAGGAATCGGTGCAATTCCGATACCGACAGTATAGTCTGGATGAGAGAAGGCGTGTATGGCATTTTGCGATGCTCTTTTTTGATGCGTACACCTTGGAAGGCAATTTCCGGGTGTTTACCATCGAAAAGGAGTGTTTTTTATGTCCAGATCCCAAAAGACCACCCATCATCTGACCGTGGCGGCACTGCTGTCCGCCGTGGCCGCCGTACTCCAATTTGTGGAGTTCTCCATCCCCGTGATGCCCAGCTTTATCAAGCTGGACGTGTCCGACCTGCCGGCCCTGCTGGGCACGTTCTCCCTCGGCCCGGTGTACGGCGTGGCCATCCAGCTGGTGAAGAACCTGCTGCACCTGCCCTTCGGCAGCAGCGCCGGCGTGGGTGAGCTGTCCAACTTCCTGCTGGGCGCGACGTTCGCGTTCATCGCCGGCCTGATCTACCAGCACCACAAGAGCCGCACCGGCGCGCTGTGGGGCTCGGTGGCCGGCGCGGCCACCATGGCGCTCATCAGCCTGCCCATCAACTATTTCATCGTCTATCCCGCCTATGTGGTGCTGTACGGCCTGCCGCTGGAGGGCATCGTGGGGATGTACGAGGCCATCCTGGGCACGGTGGCCCACGTGCCGACGCAGAACGCACTGCTGAACTGCCTGCTGGTGTTCAACGTGCCCTTCACCCTGTGCAAGGGTCTTTTGGACGTGGCGCTGTGCTTCCTGATCTACAAGCCCCTCAGTCCCCTGCTGCACAAGTAAATGCCGATGCAAAAGGACCGCCATAAGGCGGTCCTTTTCAGCGTGTCGATAAACCCTCTCTATGGGGTCAGAGGTTCATTTACGCAGGGGGAGCTCGAGGGGGCAAAGCCCGCCTCGAATAAGATCAAATGTCGCGCAAAGCCTTGCCTTGCAAGGCGTGCGTGGAGCGAAGCGACTATTTTCGTGCCGCAAGGCGGCACAAAAATAACGACATTATTTCAGGCTGTCGAAAAAAGCCGGAGGCTTTTTTCAACAGCCTGAAAGGCGGCGCGAAAGCGCCGCCTCCCTCACTTTTTCACATCATCCACCGCACCGCCCACGCCGCCGCCAAAAACCCCACCGCGTCGGCGCACAGCGCTGCCGGAATGGCGTACCGCGTCCGCTGTATGCCCGCCGCGCCGAAATACACTGCCACGGTGTAGAACGTGGTCTCCGTGCAGCCCAGCATCACCGCCGCGCACCGGCCTATGTAGCTCTCCGTGCCGTACCGCGCCATCAGCTCGCTGCCCACCGCCAGCGCCCCCGACCCGGACAGCGGTCTTACCAGCACCAGCCCCGCCGTCTCCCTGGGGATGCCCACCGCCTCCAGCACCGGCCCTGCCGCCGCCGTCAGCAGCTCCAGCGCCCCGGAGGCCCGGAACATATACACCGCCGTCAGCAGCGCCGCCAGCGGCGGGACGAGCCCCGCCGCCACCGTCAGACCCTCCCGTCCGCCGCACACCAGCGCGTCGTACACATCCACTCTTTTTCGCAGTCCCCAGGCCGCCGCGCCCAGCAGCAGCACCGGCAGCACCCAGCTCATGACCTGTCCCCCCATACCCGCCGCAGTATCCCTGCCGCCGCCAGCCCTGCCGTCACCGACAGGACGGACGACACCCACACCGCCGGCAGGATGTCCAGCGGCGCGCCGCAGCCCAGCCCCGCCCGCACCGAGGCCACCGTGGTGGGCAGCAGCTGCACCGACGCGGTGTTCAGCACCACCAGCCGGCACAGATCGTCGCTGGCCGTGCCGCCGCAGCCCTGTGCCAGCCGCTTGGCCGCCCGTATGCCAGCCGGTGTGGCCGCGTTGCCCAGCCCCAGCAGGTTGGCCGACACGTTGGCGCTTACCGCCTCCATAGTCTCCCGGTCGCGGGCCGCCCCCGGCAGCAGACGGCCCAACAGAGGCCGCAGCCGCCGGGCTAAAGCCCCCGCCAGTCCGCCGCGCCGCAGCAGCTCCATCACGCCGCACCACAAACACAGCGCCCCCGCCATGGTCAGCACCAGCTCTACTGCCGCGCCTGCGCCCTCCAGCGCCGCCGCCGTTACCGCGTCCAGCCGTCCGTTGACCGCCCCGCACACCAGCGCGGACAAGACCAAAGCTGTCCATATCACGCCCATCGCCATGACCCCACCCCTTTCATCCCACTATATGCGGCGCGGTGTGCGGTTATTTGTAAAAAATCAGGGGAAATCCTCGGATAACTGTTGACAGGTTTGTGGGATTATGTTAAAATTTTCCTGCATTTAGTTCCGCGTTTTGTCATAACTGCATAGGGGGGATAAAAATGAAAGCAACGGGTATCCAGCGCCGCGTGGACGAGCTGGGGCGTATCGTGCTCCCGGTGGAGCTGCGCCGCGCCTTGGAGATCGAGGACCGCGACCTGATGGAGATCTACATGGACGAACATGACTGTATCGTTCTCAAGCCGCACCGCGACAGCTGCGTCTTCTGCGGCGGCACGAAGGACATCAGCGCCTTCCACGATAAAAACATCTGTGGCAAATGTCTCCGTGAGCTGCACAGAAGATGAGAAAAAGAGAGGCCCAACGGGCCTCTCTTTTTGAGCGTGTCGATAAACCCTCTCTACGGGGTCAGCGGTTCTTTTACGCAGGGGGAGCTCGAGGGGGCAAAGCCCGCCTCGA
>USNH01000104.1 GCA_900556015.1 uncultured Eubacteriales bacterium
TTTGATGGATATGTAAAAACCGCCATTTGTCCGTTACTTCTTATGTAGCAAGAAAACCACTCCAAGGGAGTGATTTTCTCATTATGGTCGGAGTGGGGGGACTTGAACCCCCGGCCTCTTGGTCCCGAACCAAGCGCGCTACCAGCTGCGCTACACCCCGTCAGCCGTTCCATTATATGGCCTAACACCTCCGCTGTCAAGGGAAATTTCCTCCCGCCCGCCAAATTTTCCACGCCTCGTCTAACCCGTCCCGCCGATGCATATCCTGTGCCAAAAGGAGGTGTCCCGCCATGCCCCAGCGAACCGTCTACCCGGGCCGCCGCGTAGCCCGCCGTGTCCCGCCCCGCCGACCACGCCCCGCGCCGCCGTCCCGCCCCAAAGCGCCGCCGCCCGCCTCGCCTCAGAGCAAGCGCCGCCTGCGGCAGCTGGTGGTATCCGCCGCGCTGCTGCTGGCGGTCATCGCCGTAAAATTCCTCGCTCCCGCCGCGCTGGAGCGCTGCCGCGGCACACTGCTGGAGCTGCTGGGTGCGGACACCGACTTCGTGGAGGTGTTCTCTGCCGCAGGCAGGGCGTTTTCCGGCGACGGCCCACTTTCCGACGCCCTCAACGATGCCTACACCGCTGTGTTCGGCCCGTCCCCGGTGGAAGCCTCGCCCACCGCCGCCGTGTCCCGCACCGATGCCCTGCCCGATAACGTGGATATGCTCCAGCAGGTGCTGGACTTCGACTACGCCCCGCCCGTCACCGGCCCGATCACGTCCCTTTTCGGCTGCCGCAGCGACCCGCTGGAGGGCGACGGACGCTTTCACTACGGCCTGGACATCGCCGGGGAGGAGGGCACGGTGATCTCCGCCTTTGCCGCCGGGACAGTCACCGCCGTGGCGGACAGCAGCGACCTGGGCCGCTACGTCACCATCGTCCACCCCGGCGGCTACGAGACGCTCTACGCCCACTGTAGCCGGATCACCGCCTCCTCCGGGCAGCAGGTGTCCCCCGGCGACCCCATCGCCGAGATGGGCAGCACGGGCCGCGCCACCGGCACGCACCTCCACTTCGAGCTGCACCGCGGCGCGGTGTTCCTCAACCCCATCTACTATGTCTCGGCCTGACGCGCCCCGCACCGCCCTGCGGGTCAAGCCCTCCGGGCTGCTGCTGGCGGCGGTTTTTCTGCTGCTGTCGCGCTCCTGGCTGCTGCCCGCCTCGCTGTTCACCGCCGCCGCCTGTCACGAGCTGGCCCACTGTCTGGCCCTCCGCGCCCTCCACGCGCCGCCCCGAACGCTGACGCTGTCCGCCTCCGGCGCATCGCTGTACGTCCCCGGCCTGACCCGCCTGTCCTACGGCGGCGAGCTGCTGGCCGTGGCCGCCGGGCCGCTGTGTAATCTGACGCTGTGGGCGCTGCTGTCCCTGCTGTCGGTGGACGTGCTGTCCGTGTTCTCCGGCGCGAACCTGCTGCTGGGCGCGCTGAACCTGCTGCCGGTGCGCCCCATGGACGGAGGCCGCCTTCTGTGGCTGCTGACGGCCCTTTTCACCGAGCCCTATACCGCCGACCGCGTGGCCGCCCTGGTGGGCGCTGTCACCGGCCTGACGCTGCTGTCTCTGTGCCTGTATCTGACGGCCACCACCGGCGGCGGACTGTTCCTGCTGCCCGGCGCACTGTGGCTGGCGTCAAAAGGGGTCTTGCCAAACGGCGCAAAACCGGCTAAAATAAATTGTTAAACATTACGACAGATGACCGAGGGATACTACATGGATAAACGACTGGAACGCATCCTGCCCCGGGTGCAAAAGCCCGCCCGCTACGTGGGCGGCGAATATAACGCCGTTCTGAAGGATAAGGCGGCGGTGGACACCCGCATTGCCTTCTGCTTCCCGGACACCTACGAGATCGGTATGTCCAACCTGGGTATGCGTATTCTCTACGGCGTGATGAACGAGATGGACGGCGTGTGGTGTGAGCGCGTGTTCGCCCCCTGGGGCGATATGGAGGAGGAGCTGCGCCGTGCGGATATGCCCCTGTTCGCGCTGGAATCCGGCGACCCCATCACGGATTTTGACATCGTGGCCTTCTCCGTGGGCTACGAGATGGCCTTCACCGCCATTCTGAATATGCTGGACCTGGCCCATATCCCGCTCCATGCCTCGGAGCGCACCGGGCTGACCCCGCTGGTCATCGCCGGCGGCACGGCCATGTATAACGCGGAGCCCATCGCCGATTTCATCGACCTGGTGAGCCTGGGGGAGGGGGAGGATCTGACGGTGGAGCTGGTGGAGCTGCACCGCACCGCCCGCCGGGAGGGCTGGAGCAAGCCGCAGTTCCTCCGGGCCGCCGCCCAGCTGGACGGCGTGTACGTCCCCAGCCTGTACGATGTCACGTACCACGAGGACGGCACGGTGTCCGCCATCACTCCGAAGGACGGCGCACCCGCTAAAGTCACAAAGCGCATCGTCCACGACATGGACAAGTCCTATTTCCCCGTCAAGACCATCGTCCCCAGCACGGAGATCGTGCAGGACAGAGTGACGCTGGAGCTGTTCCGGGGCTGTATCCGGGGCTGCCGCTTCTGTCAGGCGGGCTATGTCTACCGTCCCGTCCGCAACCGAAGCCGCGACCTGTGCGCCGACTACTGCGTCCGCTCCTGTGACGACACCGGCTATCAGGAGGTCACGCTGTCCAGCCTGTCCACCAGCGACTACCCGCCCCTCACCGCCCTGTGCGATGAGCTGGAGGGGTTCTGCGACCAGCGCCACGTCAGCCTGTCCCTGCCGTCCCTCCGTGCGGACAACTTCTCCATGGAGCTGATGCAGCGGCTGGCCAAGGGCCGCAAGACGGGCCTGACCTTCGCGCCGGAGGCCGGCACCCAGCGGCTGCGGGACGTGATCAACAAGAATGTAACGCTGGACGCGCTGCTGCAAAGCTGCCGCACCGCCTTCGCCGGCGGGTACAGCGCCGTGAAGCTGTACTTCATGCTGGGCCTGCCCACGGAGACGGACGAGGACGTGCTGGGCATCGCCGACGTGGCCGCCCGCGTGATGCACGCCTGGCGGGAGAGCGCCCAGAATAAGCAGCGCGGCGTCCGCATCACCGTGTCCACCAGCTGGTTCGTGCCCAAGCCCCACACCGCCTTCCAGTGGGAGGCGCAGATCTCCAAGGCGGAGTACGAGCGCCGTGTCCAGCTTCTGCGGGAGGCCATCACCACCAAGACCGTCACCTATAACTGGCACGACTCCGACACCAGCTTTTTAGAGGCCGTGCTGGCCCGCGGCGACCGCCGCCTGGGAAGGGTGCTGGAGACCGCCTGGCGCAAGGGCGCGCACCTGGATGCCTGGGAGGAGTATTTCTCCCTGGAGCGCTGGCTGGAGGCCTTTGACGAGTGCGGCCTTGACCCCCACTTCTACGCCAACCGCGTCCGCAGTGAGGACGAGCTGATGCCCTGGAGCATGATCTCCTCCGGCGTCACCGAATCGTACCTGAAGCGGGAACGCCATCAGGCCTATGCGTCCGTCACCACGCCGGACTGCCGCACCCACTGCAACGGCTGCGGCGCGAATTTGCTGGTAGGAGGGAAATGCGATGTCTAAGCTGCGTCTGCTGTTTATCAAGGAGGCCCAGGCCTCCTACATCTCCCACCTGGATCTGATGCGGACGTTCCAGCGTGCCTTTCCCCGCACGGAGCTGGACATCAAGCACACCCAGGGCTACCATCCCCATCCCATCCTCTCCATCGTCCTGCCCCTGCCGGTGGGCCAGTCCAGCGACTGTGAGCTGCTGGATTTCGAGGTCACGCAGGAGGCCGACGGCCACGGCATCGCGGACAAGCTGAACACCGGGATGCCCGCCGGACTGCGGGTGCTGGACTGCTATCCCGCCGTTCGTCCCATCCGAGACCTGGCCTACCTCCGGGCGGACGTGACCTTTGAATACGATAACGGCGTGCCGGCGGATGCCGCCGCCCGCATCACCGAGCTGCTGCGCCGCCCGGAGCTGGTCATCCAAAAGCGTACCAAGCGCAAGGAGCTGGCGGACGTGGACATCGCGCCCATGATACAGGACGTTTCCTTCACGGAAGGGGAGGGGGTCGTCACCGGCACGGTGACGGTACAGGCCCAAAACCCCGGCCTGAACCCCCAGCTGCTGGAAAAGGCCGTTTCCCGCTATCTGCCCAACCTGACCCCTGACTTTACCCGTATCCGCCGCCGTGCCATTCTGGACGCGGAGGGCCGCGATTTCCGCTGAACGGCCCAAAATCGCCGAAAAATCTCAAATTTCCCCTTGCATTTCCCGCCCATCTATGATATTCTATCATGGCGTGAAAAGGGCGGTCCTCTGTCGCCGGTGTTCCGAAAGGCGCGAACACCGCATATATGGCGGCATGAACACCTATATTATAGGAGGAAATATCCATGGATCTCATCAAAGCATTGAACGAGAAGCAGCTCAAGGAAGTACCCCAGGTGCTGGTGGGCGACACCGTCCGCGTGCACGTGAAGGTCAAGGAAGGCGCCCGTGAGCGTGTTCAGGTCTTCGAGGGCACCGTCATCGCCAAGAAGCACGGCGGCATCGAAGAGACCATCACCGTCCGCCGCCTGTCCTACGGCGTCGGCGTGGAAAAGGTTTTCCCTGTCCACTCTCCCTCTATCGAGAAGATCGAGACCGTGCGCCACGGCTATGTCCGCCGCGCCAAGCTGTACTATCTGCGCGACCGCGTCGGCAAGGCAGCCAAGGTCAAGGAGCGCCTGTAATTTTCGGGCGAGCCGGACGCACTATCATGCAGAAAAATCGGTGCAGGAATACCCTGTGCCGATTTTTTTGTTGCTTATTTTATTGGGTGGATTGAAAAATTGACTTCTAGTTTGCAAAAGTAAATCCCTGTTCTTAAAAGTTCTTGCAAGACTAAATTCCGGTATATAAAGAATTCTCTGATTTAACGGAATTTACGATTCCAAACTGGAACTTACAAAACCAAATAGATTGAACCAGTTGCTGGAGCATG
>USNH01000105.1 GCA_900556015.1 uncultured Eubacteriales bacterium
GATCCCGGTGTGCGTTGCACACCGGGATTTGTTCTGCTATAATGTCCCAAAGAAGGTGGGAAACATGACCGACCCCCTGTGGAGGACTGACTATGAGACGTATTTTGGCAGGTATACTGCTTTTAACGCTGCTGCTGACGCTGGCGGCCTGCGCCCCGGCGCGGGAGGAAGACCCTGCGCCCCCGGACGAGCCGCCCCAGGAGGAGCAGCACCTCACCGCTGATGTGCCGGAGGAGAAGGTGTGGCAGCGGGATCACGGTGCGGTGTGGGGCAGTGAGCCCGCCCCGGTCAGCGCCGATTTCGAGCGTATCAGCGGCGCGGCGGACAACGGCATGACGGTGGGGCAGGAGCTGCTGCTGTTGGATTTTTCTGATTGCTACTATCAGTCCATCTCCGCGCTGGAGGTCATCGACCCCACCGCTCTGTTCACCACTGTGGACGAGGCGGTGTACCACAAAACCGTGTGGCACGGCCTGTGCGTCATCCGCCGCCTGTCGCCCATCGACCTGACCATGACCTCTTACAGCTACTCTCTGCGCTGCGTGTCCCTCACCCCGTCCGACGAGACGGAGGGCGATGTGGACGTGGTGCTGCGGGAGAGCAACGCGGTCTATTTCGCCGGTCTGAACGGCATCCCCTCGGAGCAGTTCGGCATCAAGCATACGTTCACGCTCCGCAGCTTCGGCGGCGACCGCTGGCGCATCGTGTCCCACGTGTCCGATGACAACCCGTATTACAGCGCGGATTACGACCCCGTCACACGGCAGGATAAGAATTTTCCCACCATCACCGACTACATAGAGGCCCGCCGCGCCCTGCCCCGGGAGGGGCTGATGGTCGATGCTTCCGCCGACCATCCCTACGACCGGCAGGCCGCCCGGGAGTATATGCTGGCCTATGTGGGGCGCCGCAATCCCGGCTTTATGGCCTATGATGACTACGGCGGCAACTGCATGAACTTCGGCTCTCAGGTGCTGCTGGCCGGCGGCATCCCCATGGACACCGATGGCGGCTACGAAACGGGCTGGTACTGGTTCGGCCAGCACAGCGCCACCCTGCCCTGGGTCAACGTGGGCTGGTTCTTGGAGTACGCCGCGGCGGAGCGGGAGCACGGTCTGGCGGCGGTGGTCAACGCGCCTTATTTCAGCGGCGAGACCGGCGACATCATCACCATGGGTGTGGATGAGCCGGCCAACCATACGACGGTCATTTTGGATGTGATCCGGGACGAAAACGGTCTGCCCATCGACTATCTGCTGTGCTCCAACACGGCGGATCTGCGGAATTTCCCCGCGTCGGCGTACTATTATACCAACCGCCAGCTGACAAAAATTATTGGTTGGAACGAGTGAAAAAGTTGCAAAAATGAGATGAAAATGCAAAGGAGGTGCGTTTTACGGAGTTCAAAGTATTGGCGCTGGGCGATGTGGCCAGCGGGACAGGCTTGACACTGTTAGAGAAGAAGCTCCGGGTTTTTAAGCGGGAGCAGGGCATTGATTTTACCGTGGTCAACGGGGAGAATATCTCCGGCAGCGGCCTGACCCGCGACCAGGCGGAGGCGCTGTTCGCCGCCGGGGCGGATGTCATCACGTTGGGCAACCACACATTCGGCAAGCCGCAGATCGCTTCCTATCTGGATGATGAACAGTATATCCTGCGGCCCGCCAACTTCACGGGCCGCGCCCCGGGACACGGGTATCTGCGGGTGGACTTAGGGTCGGTTTCCGTTGCGATTTTTCCCCTGATTGGCCGATGCGACCTGGATTTCAACGCGGAAAATCCGTTTTTTACGGCGGATAAGCTGCTGAAAACGGAGGATAAGCCCACATTTACGCTGGTGGAGATCCACGCCCAGGCCACCAGCGAAAAGCTGGCGCTGGCCTACTATCTGGATGGCCGGGTGTCCGCCCTGTGGGGCACGCACACCCACGTGCCCACCGCCGATATGCGAGTGTTTCCAAGGGGTACGGGCTATGTGACAGACCTTGGTATGACCGGGCCGGAGCAGTCTGTGCTGGGGGTCGAGCCGGCGCAGTCCGTGGAGTTTTTCCTGGGCGGACTGCCGGGCCGCTACCGGGCGGCGGAAGGGCCGTGTACCGCCCAGGGGTGCGTGTTTACCCTGAACAGCGACACGGGGTTGTGCGAAAAAGTAGATAGAATAGAGATTAAATAACTATAAATCAAGAAAAAACGGACTGGAAAAATCTTTAAAAAACTTGAATACAGGAGTGAAAAAATACCTATGTCAGTGGAAAAAGTGAGAGAATACTTGAAACCCTACGGCGTGGCCGACCGTATGCGGGAGTTTGAGGTGTCCAGCGCCACGGTGGAGCTGGCAGCACTGGCCGTTGGCGTGGAGGGTGCGCGGATCGCCAAGACGCTGAGCTTCAAGGTGGGGGACGACCCCATCCTCATCGTGGCGGCGGGGGACGCCAAGGTGGACAACAGCAAGTATAAGCACTTCTTCGGTGCGAAGGCCAAGATGCTCACCGCCGAGGAGGCGGTGGAGCGCATCGGTCACGCCGTGGGCGGCGTGTGCCCCTTTGCGCTGCCGGAGGATGTGAAAACGTATCTCGATGTGTCGCTGAAGCGGTTCGGCACGGTGTTCCCCGCCGTGGGCAGCGCCGCCAGCGCCATTGAGCTGACCTGTGACGAGCTGGAGCGCTGCTGCGGGAAGAACTTTGTCCAGTGGGTGGATGTGTGCAAGGGCTGGCAGCCGGAGGAGGCTTGACGTGGTGCGGGTACTGCACGCGGCGGACTTCCATCTGGACAGCGCCTTCGGCGCACTGACAGCGGAGCAGGCGCGGCAGCGCCGGGCCGAGAGCCGCCGAAGCCCGGAGCGGCTGGTGGAGTGGGCCAACGACCACGGGGTGCAGCTGATGCTGCTGGCGGGCGACCTGTTCGACGGCGGCGAGCTGCGGGGCGACACCGCGCCGCTGCTGGCCCGGGCGCTGGGCGCGTTCCGGGGCAGGGTGGTCATCGCCCCCGGCAACCACGACCCCTACACGCCGGATGGGCCGTATGCCCGGACGCTGTGGCCCGACAATGTGCACATCTTTACAGAGGATCGGATGCAGGCCGTAACGTTCCCGGAGCTGGGCTGCACCGTATACGGCGCGGCCTTTACAGCCCCGGAGCTGCCGGAGGATCACGTGCTGGCGGGGTTCACCGCCCCGGAGGACGGACTGATCCACATCGGGCTGCTCCACGGGGACGTCACCGGCGGCGACAGCCGCTACCGCCCCCTGACCACGGCGTCTATTGCCGCCAGCGGGCTGGACTATCTGGCGCTGGGCCACGTACACGGCTGCACCGGCGCGGTGCGGGCGGGACGGGTGACATACGGCTACTGCGGCTGCCCGGAGGGCCGGGGCTTTGACGAGCTGGGCGACCGGGGCTTTCTGTACGGCAACATCGGGCCGGGGACGGCGGAGCTGCGGTTCGTGGCCTTCGCCCGGCGGCGCTACCGCGTGTGGGAGGCGGACGTGACCGACGGCGAAGCGCTGGCCGCCGTGGAGCGTATGCTGCCCCAGGACACGGCGGAGGATATATGCCGGCTGCGGCTGGTGGGCGCGCCGGAAGAGCCGGTGTCCCTGCCGCTGCTGGAGCGGGCGCTGGCGGGGCGGTTTTTCGCCTTGCAGCTCCGGGACGACACCACCGTGCGGCGGGAGGTGTGGGACAGGTGCGGCGAGGACACGCTGCGGGGGCTCTTTTTGCAGGAGCTGCGGCGGGAGTATGATGGGGCGGACGAGGAGACACGCCGCCGCATCGAGCTGGCCGCACGGTTCGGCGTGGCCGCTATGGACAACAGGGAGGTATGAGCGTGAAGCGTATTCTGATGATCGGCACTGGCGGCACGATCGCCAGCGAGATGACACCCTCCGGGCTGACGCCGGAGCTGAACAGCGACCAGCTTTTGTCCTTCGTGCCCCGCATCGGGGAGCTGTGCCGCGTGGACTGCATTCAGCTATACAGTCTGGACAGCACCAACATCCGCCCGGCCCACTGGCTGGGCGTGGCGCGAACCATACAGGAGCGGTATGACGACTATAACGGGTTCGTCATCGCCCACGGCACGGACACCATGGCCTATACCGCCGCGGCGCTGAGTTATCTCGTGCAGGGCAGTCCCAAGCCCATTATCCTCACCGGGGCGCAGAAGCCGATATGGTTTGACGGCACGGACTCCAAGCGCAATCTGACGGATGCGTTTTTGTACGCCTGCCGGGGCTGCGGCGGCGTGCAGATCGTGTTCAACGGCAAGGTGATTTTGGGCACGCGGGCGCGAAAGACCTGCTCCAAGAGCTTTCAGGCGTTTTCCAGCGTGAATTACCCCGACCTGGCGGTGGTGCAGGACGAGCATCTGCTGCAATATATGCGGTGCGCCTGCTATCCCAAGCCGGTGTTTTATGACACGCTGGACGCGAATGTGGGACTGCTGAAGCTGATACCGGGCACGCCGGCGGCGGTGCTGGGGTTCATGCTGGAGCGGTATGACGGGCTGGTCATCGAGTCCTTCGGCGTGGGCGGACTGCCGGAGTATGAGGGCGCGGACTTCTGCGGGAGCGTCTGCCGCTGGACGGAGCGGGGGCGTCTGGTGGTGCTGACCACGCAGGTGCAGAACGAGGGCAGCAATGTCGGCGTCTATCAGGTCGGGCATAAGATCCGCGAATGCCCGCAGGTGCTCGAAGCGTTCGACATGACGACCGAGGCCATCACGGGCAAGCTGATGTGGATTCTCGGCCAGACCAAAGACCCCGCCCGCATCCACCGCCTGTTCTACACCCCGGTTGCAAACGACATTCTGAACTATCACGCATAAAAATCCCGGCGCCGCACAGCTTTTGTGCAGCGCCGGATAATTTTTATGCTGTGAATTTGCGCGGAAGGCGTCATTCCCGCTCCAGCTTTGTGCGCAGGGAAATCAGGCGCGGGGTGGGCATGGAATCGAACTGCACCAGCTGCGCATTCTGCGCCGGATC